>JBBDYV010000031.1:0-6446 GCA_040900515.1 Candidatus Pacearchaeota archaeon
AATTGTTTCTCTATGTTGAACTCCCCCTCCTGGAAAATGCCAAAGTCCTTTAAACGGAGAAATTGATCTTTTTGTAAGAAGCACTTTCTTGTCTTTTATTATAATCAAATCAATACACAGTCTTGGAACTTTGGAATATATTGTATTCCACTGTTTGTCATTTAATTTTTTCCTCTTTTTCATTTTATTCCTCAATCCTTCTTATAATGTCAGCGAAAGCTGGCCTTGTTACAAGAATACCAACTGTAACACCGATAATTGTTGTGAGGGCGAAGCCCTTAAGCATTCCTGCTCCAGCCCAGAACAATGGGAGCATTGCAGCCACGATTGTGAAAAACGCGCCGATTATAATGAATAGTGCGCGTTTTATTCTTTCTTTAACGCTTATCTGCTTGTTTGATGTTGATTCATCAAGAATAACTATTTGGTCATTTACACCCGTTCCCATTCCTGCTATTATTCCTGCAATGCTTGGAGCATCCAAATTCCAGCTTATCAGTGCTGCGACTCCAAGGGTTATGAAAGCTTCTGAGAACATTGTCATTATTACTGCGAGTGTTATCTTTATTTTTCTGTATTTGACAAAAAGAATTACAGAAACAATTAGAAATGCAATTGTTGCAAGGTAAATTATGTTTTTTGTGAATGCTTCTCCAAGAGTTGGGGAAATTGTGTCAAGTTTCACTATTTCAAGTTTGTAAGGCAAACTTCCTGTGATGAGTATAGTTTGCAATTTTTTCATCTGGTTTTCGGCATCTGTATATGCTTCCTGTTCCGTGGCTCCAACACCCGAACCAGAGATTGAAACCTGCGTTGTTACCCTTCCCTGCAAGTCACGCCCTATAAACAAACTGTCAACAAGAATATCATCAAGATAAAGGTCAAGTTTTTCTGAAAGATATTGCGGATTGGTTGCATTAACTGTTAAGTTTCCAGTTATGTCTGCATGTCTTTGTGCTGCTTGAGGACTTAGAAATATTGAAAATCTGAATGTACACAAATAACTACCGTCCCCTGCACCAGATGGGGAGCAAACTTCTATGAAAGCGTCCTGTGCGCTTCTGCTTACAGATGCTATATCCTTTTCTCCCCCAATAAATGCTGTTTTATTTCCGATTTTTGCTTCAAACTTTCCCTGCCCTGAGAGTAACTCCTTCAAATCAGTTGGAGTTGCTCCTGCTATTTCGACTTTCATGTAATTATTTCCTGCAAGATCAGAAACCGAAGAAATTTGCACATCTGCAATTCCATAAACATTCAATCTATTTCCAACAACGTCAACCAAATCATTGATTTCCGAAAGAGAGAGGTCTCTATCCTGCGCTTTTACCAATGCCCTTGAACCTCCAGAAAGATCAAGTCCAGTTTTAATGTTTGATTTTGGTATCTCGGCCACTGTTATTTCAGGAGTATTATGGGAATAATGTATGAATGTCCCTTGATTTGTTGTGAATGTTGTTTTTATGCTGCTGGCATTTGTTACATTCAAAATTTGGGAATAGTTCTTTTCGGACATTATACCTGAAAAATCATTGAAGTTGTCAACTTTAATTCCGTCTATTGCGGTAATTATTTGTCCCTGTTTTAATCCCTGTTCAAATGCTGTTGAATTTGTTTCAACGCTTTTTATTACAACCCCTTTTTCAAGAGCATTCCATGGAGATATTGCCAATAGAGCAAGGAAAAGAACAGCAATCAAAATCCATATTCTTATACTAATTTTCATTTTATTTCACTCGCTCCTTTCAGTCGCTCGTTTATTGTTAAATGATTAATAACCTCTAAAATATTTTCACTATTATTAGCTCCTTCAATTATCCTTTTCTGCAATCCTGTCAAATTAAATTTTTTTGTTATCATTTTTGAAACTTTATTAATTACTGAATTCCCTTTTTCACACAGTACCATTTAATTATTGAAGCATTTGTCAGCCATGTGTTTACCAAATCTGCAAACAAACCTATTGCAAGAATCAAAAATATTTGTCGGAAAGAATCTGGAAGTCCTGTAACAACAAAAAATGCTGGGAGAACAGCTGCCAAAGCAGTCAGTGTCATGAATGAACCTGTCTTAAATGCCCCAAATATCCTTGAGTTTAATGTTCCCTCTCTTGTTTTTAATGCTCTTGATGTCAAAAGTATGTCTGTATCAACACTGTAACCTACAAGCATAAGGAATGCTGCTATTCCTGCAGCTGAAAGCTTTATCTCAAGGAAATTAATCAGAGCAAGAGGCATAATAATATCGGCAAGAATTGCGAAGATAACAGCTATGCTTGGTATGACTGTTCTGAACATGACAAAGATTACAATGCAGATAAGAACAAATGAAATTATCAAAGCAGTAACCAACTGCCTGTAAAAGTCATTGCTTAAAGAAGCTCCTGTAAATTCTGTGCTTGAGTTTTCTTCATCAAGATTATATCCAAGAATTTCTTCAAGGGCTGGTTGAAGTTCTTCAGGAGTTGCGGATGTTTCTATTATCAGAGCAATTTGTTTTCCAGTTGTTACCTCTGTCAATGATACAAAGGAGATATCTGGAAATTGGTCCTTAAGTGTAGGCTCTAAATCTGCCCGGCTAATTTCTCCATTGAGAGTTATTGAAGTTCCACCCGAAAGAGAAACGTCTTTGTAAAAAAAGTCTCCTGTTCTTGAATAAAAGGCTCCAATATAAATCAAAGAGGCAAGAAGTATGATAATTGGAATCATCAACAAAAGTTTGTAATATTTGTCATAGTTGAAACTGAATTTCTTTGCTGGAGTTTGTGTTTGGGATTCTGTTTGGTTTTCCATTTTTTAGTTATTTTAAAGTGCGCCGACTGGGAATCGAACCCAGACAGTCAACTTGGAAGGCTGACATTCTACCATTAAATTACCGACGCTTTAAATGAATAGCGAAATTTTGTTTAATAAATCTTACTAAATGCCCCCGACAGGATTTGAACCTGCGACCTAAAGGTTAGGAACCTTTCGCTCTAATCCAGGCTGAGCTACGAGGGCCTGGGAGATTATTCTTTAATGCGGGTAAAAGGATTCGAACCTTTGTAAGCACTAAGCTATCAGCTCTTGAGGCTGACCCGTTTGACCACTCCGGCATACCCGCCTATTATTTCTATAAATTTCTTCTATAAAAAGCTTTATAAATCGGTATAATATTCAAATTTTGAAGACGGCCATAGTAGGTTGGTCACACCCGATCCCATTCCGAACTCGGAAGTTAAGCTTCCTACGTTGATGGTGGTAGTGGCAGAAAAGCTGCGAACCCGTTAAGCTGTCTTCGCTTAATTTTTATCTTTCTTAAAATTAAGACATGCAGAATTAATGCAGTATCTTTTTCCCGTTTGCGTTTTTATATTGTCATCAAAAATATGCCCCAAATGACTTCCACATTTTTTGCATAAAACTTCTGTCCTTATCATTCCATGGTTGAAGTCTTTTTTTAACTCAATATTTTTCACATTTTCTGGTTTGTCAAAACTCGGCCAGCCAGTTCCCGAATCAAATTTTGCTGTGGAAGAGAATAATTTGTTGCCACATATTTTACATGTGTAAAATCCTTTTTCCTTATTATTAAGAAGTTTTCCAGAAAACGGAGTTTCAGTTCCCTTTTCTCTGAGAATATGATACTCTTCTTTGGATAGTTTCTTTTTCAGCTCAGATTCTGTAAGCTTCATAAAGTTATAAAAATATTATTAGTTAAATAATTATCTAAATTTTATAGAAAATTTATTTGATAAATTTGCATAATTATCGACAATGGGTTATCTACTAAAGTATTATTAAAAATCAAGCCTTCTTGAATTTGGAAACAAGTTCAACAAAGTCTTCCTGCCCGAGGAACATTGCCCTGCAGCAGTATCTTTCCAGTCCAAGTTCATCAAGGACTTTTCTTGAATTTTCGCCCTCTGTTATTCTTTTTTTGTATTCTTCCCAAAGGTGTCCTATTGGCTTTCCGCATGAGAAACATCTTACTGGAACTATCATAATATTAATTCCAAATTGTAGTTTTTAAAGGTTATTATCTGTGTGGCCTTGTGCTCCCACCAGACATATGTCCGGGATAACTAAATAAATTTTACCGAGGAACTTATAACTCTATCAATTTTTAAGTACAATATAAGTAAAAGAGAGTTTTTTACTATTTTAGACGGTTTTATAGACGCTAAAATGGGATAATTTTATACAAAATTAGGGGTAAGACATATGTCCCTAGGTCGCACATATTAGAGTTTCACGCAAATGTTTAAAAACATGCCGGGATTTTAGAATTAACAAACCAAAAAAAGGTGAGATATGCCTAAAAAATGTATTTATTGTTCTAAAGAGATTGATGACGCAAGTGTAATAGATTTCTGCCATCGATGCGGAGTGGGAGTGTGGGGAGAGAAAATGTTCAATGCGATTCTCAAGAATATGGAGGATGCACAGGAAAAAGGGAATATAAATCCCCAGGGACTTTTTGTTGGGGGAGAAGAAGTGAAAAGTTACAGAAAAATGATCTGATTGCGGCAAAAACGTGGCAAAGATAGCTTTTTAAATCAGATATTTCTTGAATAATTTATGGTTAAAAGAAAGAAGATAAGAACACGTGGAAAGTTAAGCCTTAGCAGATATTTTCAGAATTTCAAAGAAGGGGATAGGGTTGCGGTTGTAAGAGAGGCTGCAATTGCGTCTGCCTTTCCTGAAAGAATGCAGGGAAGAACAGGGGTTATTGAGGGAAAGAAAGGGAGAACATATATTGTGGCAATAAAAGATCAAAACAAGGAGAAAAAGTTTTTGATACAACCAGTACATTTAAAGAAGATAGATACCGCTTAAAATAAATAACAAAAAATAAAATGATAAAAAACAGCACGCCAATAAGTATGGCAGAATCTGCAAAATATTTGGGAAAAGAAGAGAAACATACCGAGTTAAAGGTATTCATAAAAAAATTTATGGAAATAAGCCCTGAAAAAGCAGGTGTATTGAGGAAAAAACTTGACGGACTTGGGCTCATAAAACTGAAAGAAGAATCAATTTCAAAAATAATAGATTTTCTTCCTGAAAAAAGCGAGGACTTGAACAGAATATTCAATGATTTAAATTTGGAAGAAGATGAAATACAAAAAATACTCGCCGCGGTTAAAGAGTACATATAGTAAAATAAATTTTAAGTCATTTTCACTGGAAAATGCCTAAAGAAAATGGAAAAAGAAGAATACGCTATGATACTGGACTACTTACAGAACGGATACCCTTTGGAAGGGAAAATGATGCCGATAGCACAAGCCATAGGCAAGATTAACCTAACTCTTTTGGAACTGGTGCCGAGAAGGGGTGTTACTCTTCAGACTGGAGAGGAAGTCTATATTGGCGAGGGGAAGAGAGACAAGATATATTATATCCTTGGGAGACTGAAGAGGGAGAAAATAACAGAAGCTGCAAAAAACCAACTGCAGGAATTCATAGCGAAAATGGTAAAAGAAAATGAAAAAAAATTCATTGAGTTTTTCAACAAGGCAGGAGCAATCAGCAAGCGAATGCACCAAATTGAACTGCTCTCGGGAATGGGAAAAAAACATATGAAAGAAATACTTGAAAAGAGAGAGGAAAAAGAATTCGAGTCGTTTGAGGAAATGAAGAAAAGAATCCCAAACCTTCCTGACCCTGAGAAAGTGATTCAGAAAAGAATATTCCAGGAACTGACAAACATGGAAAGATATAATTTATTTACAAACTGAAAAACATAAAATGGAACAAAAACAACCCCAAATAAAAATAGAAAAACCAAATGCAATGAAAGAGGAAAAATACGGAGACAAGTTAATAAGAATTCTTGCAAAAGACATAGAGGGAAAGAACACGGTTTATCATGGATTCACAAATATAAGGGGAATTTCATGGGCAATGTCCAATGCAATATGCAAAGCTCTTGGATTTGACAAGAGAAGAAAAATTGGTTCATTAACGGCAGAGGAAATTCAAAAAATAACAGATTTCATGAAAAATCCAAAAGTGCCGGAATATTTGTTCAACAGAAAGAAAGATTTTGAAACAGGAGAAGGCAAACATCTTACTGGAACAAATCTTGAGCTTCAGCATGAGTTTGATATAAAGAGGCTTAAGAAGATAAAGAGCTATAAAGGATACAGACACGCTCTCGGACTTCCCGTAAGGGGACAGAGAACAAGAGCTCATTTCAGAAAGAATAGAGGAAAGGCGACGGGAATTAAAAAGAAAGAAAAGAAAGGGGCTGAAATAGCCAAGCCTGCGGAAATAAATAAAAAAGGAAATAAAAAATAATTAATTTATAATTCAAATGAAAATTAAAATAAATTTTAATGTCCTATTTTAAAAATATAAGATGAAAGCAAATCAAAGATTTACAATCATTCGCCATAAGAGGTATGTCAAATGAAAATTAAAATAAATTTTAATGTCCTATTTTAAAAATATAAGATGAAA
>JBBDYV010000031.1:6546-7373 GCA_040900515.1 Candidatus Pacearchaeota archaeon
GCAAATCAAAGATTTACAAGTCCTATTTTAACAAGTTAAAATGAAAAGAAAACACAAGATATATTCGAGGCCAAGAAAGCCTTATGACAAGGCAAGAATAGACGAAGAAAGGGGAATAGTTGAGGAATTTGGACTGAAAAATAAAAAGGAAATTTGGAGAGCGGATGCTAGGATTAAAGAGATAAGGGAAAAAGCAAAGAAACTCATAACTGCCAGCACGGAAGAACAGAAAAAGCTTTTCGAAAGACTGAAGAAAATAGGATTTAAAGTAAATTCAATAGGAGATGTGCTTTCCCTGGATAAAACAGATTATCTTGGAAGAAGACTACAGACTGTTCTGGTTGAAAAAAGACTTGCTAAAACTCCAAAGGCAGCAAGACAAATGATAACTCATAGAAAAGTGGTTGTTGGTAGTAAGGCTATTAATAGTCCATCTTATATTGTTCCCGTTGAACTTGAAGACAAAATAATTATAAAAATGAAGAAATCAAAACCAAAAAATTCAGTTATAAAAGAAAAAACAGAGGAGGTTGAAGTAGCAAATGCCTAAGAAAAAAATAGAAGAAACTGGGGAAAAGGAAGAGAAGAAAGAGGATAAGATAGATGAAAAAAAGTTTAAAGAAGGAGATGAGCCGGAAAAAAAGAAAAAAGATAAGGGAAAAGAGTATGAGGCAGTTGTGAACATTTATACTTCCTTCAATAACACTCTTGTTCATGTGACTGATATGTCGGGAAAGACTCTTGCAAAAGTCACGGGAGGGATGGTTACAAAGCACGGAAGACTTAAGGCAAATCCTACAATTGCAATGTTTATCGCAAAAAGAATA
>JBBDYV010000032.1:0-1126 GCA_040900515.1 Candidatus Pacearchaeota archaeon
TTACATTTGCAGCATGGAGGAGAGGGCATTCAACAGAGAACCCTGTTTTGCTTGTTAAGACAAAGGGAAAAACTGCTAAGAAAGCACTGAATGATGCAATTGCTCATCTGACAAAGGATTTGGATAAGATTGAATCTGATTTTAAGAAGATGAAGTGATTTGCAAAATATCACAATAATTCTTATTAAGTCCTGAAAATTATCTTTTTATGCAAAAAGCCATAAACGCCATTGTTCTGAGGAAAGAAAAAGTTCTTCTTTTGAAGAGAAACCAAATATGGGTGCTTCCAGGGGCATATTACGGGGAGAAGGACAACCCGATAGATGTTTTTGTCCGCGAATTCAGAAATGAATTTAATGGAGCAGACATAACAGTCGAGAAATTTTACAAGAAATTTATCGGAAAAAACTATTACACCGGAGACTGGTTTGAATCCCATGTTTATTTTGCAAGATTAAAACAACCGGATTTTGAGCTGATTTCTTCTTCTCGTGATATATTTGACGTAAAATTTACATCTTATTTTGAATCTACTAATGGAATGCATCTTTCGGACATTGCCGGAAAAGTAGCCGACAGTTTGAGAAAAAATAATTTTATATAAATAAAAACCGAAAAATCAGACTAAAATGGAATCAAATACTTTCAAAACAGAAAAAATATCAACGGGAAGCTTTGATTTGAACAAATGGCTTTATGGGGGATATGAAAAAGGGGTTATTACAATGATTGCAGGACCTCCAGGAAGTGGGAAGACAAATATGTGCGTTCTTGCTTCCTGTAGCCAAGCAAAAAAAGAGAACAAGGTAATTTACATTGACACTGAAGGCGGATTTAGTGTTGAAAGAGTAAAGCAGATGACGGGAGAGAAGGAGATTTATGAAAAAGTGCTTGAAAATATTTTTCTTATAAAACCTGTTGATTTCGAGGAACAGAAAAAAAGTTTTCTTAAACTTGCGGAACTCGTAAAAAAAGAAAAGATTGGATTGATAATAATAGATGGAATGGCCATGCATTATCGTCTTGAACTAGGGGATGCAATATCCTTGGTATCAATGAATGCGGAAGGAACTGATGGAAAAATAAAAGACGTTAACAGGGAACTGGCAAGGCAGATGAAAATTCT
>JBBDYV010000033.1:0-6914 GCA_040900515.1 Candidatus Pacearchaeota archaeon
GAGAGATGCTTCCTTAAAATCCATTCCTCTGTTTTATTTTTTGGAGAAAGAAGTTTTCGGCTTGTGAATGATGAAAAAACCTTGTGCAAAAGTTCTCTTGTAAGCCTTATTTTTTCTTCATCGCCCGTCTGCCTTTTTTCAAAATGAGATAGTGCAATCTCCACGTCTGTCGCTGGCAACTGAGAGAATTCTTTCTTTTCCACTATCTTTTCAATGAGTTCTTTCTTATCCATAAATAATTTAAGCAATCAAAGTTTAAAAGAAGTATGCATAAAGTAAATATTGCTATCTTAATGGAAAGGTAGTGTAGAAAAATTTTAGGTATTCAAACAATGGCATCCACAAACCAATCTCCTTTTTATCAGAAAGCACAGTCTATGTTTCTTTCGGCAAAGACTGATGAAGATAGAGTAAGATGGCTTGATGAAATGATAAAAGAATGTCCCAAGCACAAGTCTGCAGAATCGATGCTTGCTAATCTGAAAACAAGAAGAAAAAAACTTCTAGAAAGAGTTGAAAGAGCGAAAAAATCTGGAAAGGGTAAATCTGGAAAAAAAGGTATTAAGAAAGAGGAACTGCAGGCAGTTATCATCGGAAAAACCAATTCTGGAAAATCTTCTCTCATTGCCGCACTTACAAATATCCATCCTCTTATCTCAGATATTCCATTCACAACCAAATTTCCAATTGTGGGCATGATGAACTATAATGGTGTCTTAATTCAGCTGGTTGAAGTCCCCGCAATAGAATCAGAATATTATGATCGTGGTTTGGCACATACTGCGGATTTGATTCTTATTCTTGTTGATGAAGTCAATCAGATAGAGGATATGCTTAAAAGATTGGAAAATGTTTCGACGAGGAAATTGATTGTGTTTAATAAATGGGATTTATTAGACAGCAATGAAAGAAGAAAAATTGAGGCTACTCTTAAAACGCGGAAACTGGAATTTATTATTATCTCTGCATTAAGTCATGAAAATCTTGATGAATTAAAAGAAAAAATATTTCAGGGATTTGGAAAAATCAGAGTCTTCACAAAACCAGAGAATCAAACCAAGAAATCGGAAAAGCCAATTATCCTCTCCCCAAATTCGGCAGTCAAAGATGTTGCAGAAAAAATACTGAAGGGATTTTCAAAGAACGTTAAAGAAACCAGAATATGGGGCCCATCAAGTAAATTCCCGGGACAAAAAGTAGGTCTCAGCCATCAGCTTAAAGACTTGGATGTTGTTGAATTCAAGACGAGGTAAAGATTTATTAATCAAAAAGTCATTTTTTTTTAATGAATAAAGGAATTGTGATAGGGATTATCTTTGGGTTTATTATTCTTGGATTGGGAACTTATTTTTATTATCAGTCTCTTTATATCTCTGAGGAAGAAGCCACAATAAAAGTAAATGGGTTTTTAGATGAAAATCTGATAATAAATCCAATAGAACCTGATGCTATTAACTTTGAGATAACTTTTTTAAAGAAAGAAGCACTTTTAAATAAAGGTATTTGGACAATCCAAATGCAGATAAGAATGGTTTTACTTTATGATGGATACGAGGGACTTTTAAAGGGGTATGCATTTAATAGGATTGTTAATGTGAAAGTAGATGGAAAAACAGGGAATATTCTAACAACGAGAGAGGATTTAATATCTGCGTTAAACCCGTAACTTTCATTTCCACGCCTTTCTTATCGGAGCAATTATTTCTTCAAGATAATCCGCAACTGCGTTTTTTAAATCGAGAGGGTGGATTTTTTTCTGGGTGAAATCACTTTCCAAGTCATAATAAGATGCGTATTTCAAATCTCCTCCAAATTTCTGGCTTCTCTTTATTTCCATCTTTTCAAATTTTGGAAAAATTACAAGCCGACATATTCCAAGAATGGGATTTTCTTCAGTATTTCCTTCAGGGCAGTAAGCCTTGCTTACTTTGTCTTTTATTTCCGACTTTGAATCCCTTATTGATATGAAGCTTTCAGGAACAGATGAACTCATTTTGCTTCCCGGTCCTTTCAAGGAAGGAATTATTCCAGTATGGACAAAAATCGGTTTCTTGTTAAACCCGATTTTTGAAAAAAGTTCAATTCCAAGAGCATGAATTTTCCTCTGGTCCAATCCTGCAACAACAAAGTCCAAGTCAAGTGCTTTTATGTCTTCTATTTGCATCAAAGGATAAATTATTTGTGAAATTTTTGCATTTTCAATATCTCTTGCAACGGTTTGCATGCTCCTTATTCCCCTATTTACAGTCGTGTCAAGGGCCATTATCATGACATCATTTATGTATCCTGTTTCCCGTTGAAAATCAGTCCCCTTCACAAACTTTCCTAGCCTTAATCCGGCAGCCTTCATTCCTTTTTCCCATATTTTCATCTGTTCATCTAAAAATTTCCAGTCTCCTTTTTTATTGAGCCAGGCATGCCAGTTTGCCAAAAGAATTATGACATTCACTCCTGCTTTCTGAAAATCAAGCAGTTTCATAATAGTAACAAGATGTCCCAAATGCATTTCTCCGCTAGGTTCGTATCCACAATACACTTTTAGGGATTTCCTTTTCAAAGTTTCATCAATAAGTTCCTTATTTAAAACTTCAACAGAATTCCTCATCATCATCTCTTTTTTCTCATTGGCATTCATAATTTGTTAAAGCAATTAGCAATTATTAAACTTTTCTTTAAAGATTTAAGTGCTCGTCACACTCGCACTTATCAGATTAAATGATAAATAACTCAAAAATATCCTTTAAATTATAATCAAATAATCTCACAACCTCGCCTGCAAATTAATTTTTATATTATCATCTTTATCATAACAATCTTTTTATCATTATCCTCTTTTTATCAGCAATGTTTTTGGAGATAGTAATTGCTCTTCTCTTGGGAACTCTTGCAGGCATATTCACAGGCATGATTCCGGGAATACATATAAACCTTGTTGGGGCAATAATTGTTTCTCTTTCTGCGTCCATTTTTGCAGACATTCCTGCACTTTATCTTGTTGTTTTTATTGTTTCCATGTCAATAACTCATGTTTTCATTGATTTTATTCCCAGCATATTCCTGGGGGCTCCCGAGGATGGAACCGAGCTTTCCGTTTTGCCAGGGCATGAAATGTTGAAAAAAGGTTTGGGACTTCAGGCGGTGAAACTTTCGGCTTTAGGATGTTTATTCGGGGTTTTCATTTTTATTATTGCATCTTTCCCGCTTTCATTGATTGCGAAAGATATTTACAAATTTATTCTTTCCGAAAACATAATTGCAATATTGCTGATAGGAATTTCCCTTAATCTTATTTTTGTTGAGAAAAAAAAGTTTCTTGGTTTGGCAGTTTTTGCAATAACAGGAATTCTTGGACTTACTGTTCTTAACATAGGAATGAAGGAACCTTTGCTTCCTCTTTTATCAGGATTGTTTGGAACATCTACCTTGCTTTTGTCAATAAGAGACAAAACGAAAATACAAAAACAAACAACGGAAAAAAATATTTCAATAAAGAAACTTAAGCCAATTATCACAGCTGCCCTTACTTCTCCTTTAAGCATATTTCTCCCTGCAATAAGCAGTGGACAAATAGCGGTCATAGGAAATCAGTTTGCAAAATTGCCAAAAGAAAGTTTTCTTTTCATGCTGGGGGCAATAAACGCTTTAACCATGTCTTTTTCATTTCTCGCTTTCTTCCTTATTTCAAAGACAAGAACAGGCTCTGCTGTTGCAGTTGAGTCTCTCTTCGGAACTCTTACAACAGAACTTTTCATATTGATTGCGGGAGTTATTTTAATATCTGGAATTATATCTTTCTTCCTCACAGGCTCTCTTTCCAAAAAGTTCCTTTCGGTTCTTGAAAGGACCAATTATTCGAAAATATGTATTGCAACCATTGCTGTAATTTCAATAATAACTCTCTTGGTTTCAGGAACATTCGGTCTTCTTGTGCTTATAGTTTCAACATTGACAGGAGTTTACTGCATTTCTCTCGGAGTCAGCAGGGTAAATATGATGGGCTGTCTTTTGCTGCAGACAATTTTGTTTTATCTTCTTTAAAAGATAAATCTTTATATATTTTGAATTACCTTTAAAATAATGGGACTCGAAAAAACTATACGTGCTACAAAGAGATTTGGTGGAAAATTTTCCTTGGGAATGGTTCTTACAGGCATACTTTTTAATGCATCATGCAAGCAGGAATCTCCTAATGAAATTACGGTTAAAGAAGAACACAGGGGAGGAATAGTCGGCAAGGTCACTTGGGACTACAATAGGGATGGAATCTTTACAGGCGTCAGCGGAGCACGGATCATACGCACAGGTCCAGACTATCCAGGTTACGGTTTATTTGAATGGCAGATTACAGAAACTACTACGGGCGGAGTTTATTCTTACCCAGATGTCCCGATAGGAACGCATTCGTTATCAGCAAAGGTTATTATTCCAACTCCATATTCTGTGTGGTCTGGAAGCACAGGAGCTGCGGTAACAAAGGGAAATGTTACGACGGCAAATATACAATTAAGACAAACTCAATGAAATTTCATTAAAACCACTTTCCTAATGCTTCCTGCTTCTCCGCTTCTCTTCCAAATATGCTTTCGATGTGTCTTTTTGTAAGTTCAAGGCTTTGTTTTATGTATATTGAAAGATTGTACTTATTTGCCAAATCAAGCGCTGGTTCCAAATATTTTTTAATTCCCCCCTCATGGATTGTGAAGATAATTTTCCCTTTGCAAGCAGAACACACTCCGCTTAGAGGAGGCCTTCTCATTATTTCATTGCAGGCAACACAACGAAATTCCTGCATTGAAAAACCCCTGAGATTACCCCTTAAATCTTTTAAGAAATGTCTTTCGATGACAAGCCTTGCAGTATCTGCCGTGTTCACTGCCCTTATTTTTTCAACAAGTTCCATCTGATGCTTTACTTTGTCCTGCATTGTCGTAAGCATCTTATAGCTTGAACAAACAACCCCTTCATTGAAGTTTGTTGTGTTGTGTGTGAATCCCATCCCAAGGAATGTTTCTTTTTTTTCCGCCATTAACTTTCTCAAATCATTTATCTTTACCTCTGAAGAATGTTTTTTTTGTTCAGCCAGTCTGTATAACTCAATCGGATACTCTCTCACAAATTCAAAATCAAGAATCTGATCATCAACTTCACCAGCATCTATCCTTGCATTAAGAACAAGGGGAGCATCTTGTGTTCCTCCCCGATGGCTTGGCAAAAACTCACGGGAAAAATTCAAAAGAACATCACCAAGAAGCATTATTGCAGCCTCATCTCCGTCGCAGTCTCTTCTTATCGCTGCGTGCATGTACGGGCTTGCAAACAATCCAAGAACATTTGAAAATCCAATAATTCTACATATAACTCCAGCACAATTGTGTGGAGCCATGCAAACTCCCATATGCCCAATTATATCTTCCCTCTTTTTTACATTATACAATGGATTGAGTCCATAGAGATGAACAAGCTCATCATCAACAAAATTTGCTATTTTCACAAATACATCATCTGCTTTTTGATCGTGTGGGGCTTGGGCACTTGGAAGAAGAATATCATGAGGCATTATTTCAATTATTTGTTCATCATCTAAAATAGGATTTCCGTCAATATCTTTGTCGTATCCAAGTTCTTTCAGTTTCTCAATACTTGTTCCTATTTCTTTTGGCTTAAAGCATATCAAAGGCAGCTCTGTAACATCAAATCTTATCGTTCCATCTTTATTTACCTGCAAATCATATTTCGCTCTCAAAATTCCCTTTGCAAGATTTTCTGTTGATTTTCCTGATGAAGACAAACTACGAACCCCTTTAACAAGAGTCGGTGCTTCTTCCTTTCTCATCCCTACTGCGGCAAGCGCTTTTTCATAATAGTTTGTTACATCAAGTGAAAATGTTGAATAAGCATGGCTTTTTTTCGGATGCTCCTGGCATTTGAAGAATGATTTTGTTTTGCATTCATAACAGTAATACATCTTCTTTGTTTTTTCCTTGCAAGTTTCACATGCAGGATAAATTGTATCCTTTCCGCATTTTTCACAATATCTCGTCGGAAAACTGCTTCTCACACTTCCCAATTCACATGCAGCCTGCACACTTCTAAGTCTCCCCCCTTCACTTCCAACAGGGAAAAGAACATTTGGGCTTCCGTCAAGCTTTCTTAACTTTGCCTTTTCCGGCCTTCCCATTCTTGTTCCTATAAATTCCCCAGCCTTGTCTTTTATTTCTATTTTTGAAAGTGAATTTATTATTGATAATATAATTTCTCCTTGTTTAACGTTGGATTTCTCATTTTTTTCCAAATGTTTAACTATTAACATCTTATCTGCCTTGTCTTTTATATTAACCATTTCTTCTTCCAAAATCATCTCATTTTCAAGTAAATCCAAACTCATTCCCAGATTTACAAAAAGTGCCTTGCTGTTTTCCTTTGATAAAACAACGTCTTCTATAGTTACATCGTGTTCAACCCCCAAAAGCTCCAATGCCCTCTTTCCAACCTTATATTTTTCCTGGTCGTTTTTTCTGTAAGGAAGAATTAACTTTCCTGTGGTTCTTCCGTGCTTAATCCATTCCAACAATCCAAGAAACTCATCATCAGAGATTTCAGTCCAGTAAAAGATGTATTTGGGATGGAGGGGAATTCCATATTTCAAACTCAAATCCAAAGCTTGATCAAAAGATATATCAATCTTATCAATTTCTTTTTCAGATTCCGGATCTTTCTCCCTTAATTCCAGAGCCCACCATTCCTCAACATACCCTGGTTTGATAAGCTGGGAGTTCCTGTTTGCAACATCGCTGAATGGAAAGAGGATATCACCCAAATAAATTATTTCTTCTATATCTGAATAAAGTTTTTTTGCTTCCGCTTTTGTTTTTAGTTTTTTAACACTTCCATTCACAAGTTTTACTATCGGCCCT
>JBBDYV010000034.1:0-6788 GCA_040900515.1 Candidatus Pacearchaeota archaeon
AATTCGTATGGTTTTGGTTTGTCTTCATTGTTTTCTTTTTGTGTTTTCATCTTTATATCATCAATTTGCGCTTAATATATTTTTTATATGTAGTTCATGCATTCTTCTAAGAAATGCCTGCTTGTCCTCTATCCTGATTAAATCCGTGTGGCCCTGAATGATTAGATTAAGGGCGAAAGGAGATGGAAGTGAGACTTCCTGAATGTCTATTTTTGTTTTTCCCTGCTCTATTTCAGAAAGAATTTGTTTTGCATTTTCGACATCCATCAAATCTTCAAGAATTTCTCTTCTTGCTTCCCGAAGAATTGGGAACTCATTTGTTACTTTTTTAACGGCTGCAAGAAGGAAATGAGATTTCATCTGCTGTTTTCCCACACTTTTTCTGTTCCCTTTATAGTTTCTTAATATCATAAGAGAACGGGCTGCACAATGCCTAAACCTTCTTGCCAAAGTATCTGTCTTTTCTATTGCTTCCCTAATCATCTGTTCTATATTTTTGGAATTGAGGTTTGCCAGAGCTTTTTTCAATACAAGATTTTCACCGCTGAAATAGAATCCGTTGTCTGAAATTCCCAGCTCAATGTCTCTTCCTCCATAAACTCCAATAAGGTAACCTATTGCACGAGAAAGAGCATCATTTACTCTTCTTCCATAAAGAGAATGGAAAAGCAGATATTTCTTTTCCTGATCTATGAATTTCTCAACTATAATTTTATTTTTATGCGGAATGTCTGAGAAACTACTTTGCTCCAAAAAATAATTATATATTGCTTCTGCTGTTTGATTTGGAATGTAAAGATAAGACTCTATGAATTTTAGGATTTTTTCTTTTGGCTGTTCTGAATCTATTTTTTCTTTCAGCAGTTTTCTAAAAGTTCCTATTTCAATGGCAGAGTCAAAACTCAAGGGCAAAGCCTCTGAAAACCAGGAGGGTATTGTCGGTCTTCGCTCAACCGTTGAGGCAACGTAAAGATTCATTCCTTTTGTGTATCTGTAAACATATTTCTTTCCTCCAAGAACAAAAACATCTCCTTTCTTCATTCTTTCCAAAAACCCTTCCTCAATTACTCCAACAAATTCATCTATACCTGCTATTTTTACATTGATAAAAGACTCGTCCGGGATTGTTCCTATATTTGTAAGATAAAGAACACGGGCCATTTTTCCCTTCTTTCCTATTTCTCCTGTTTGTTTGTCGTACCATATTTTTCCATAGATATTGTTTTTCTCCAATGCATAATCTCCGGACAAATATGAGATAACATCAAGGAAATCGTTTTTTGGAAGGCTTGAGTAACAATAACTTTTCCTTACTACATTCAAGAGTTCATCAAATTTCCATATTTTGTAGATTGCCATTCCGTAAATCTGCTGAGAAAGAACATCAAGGCAGTTTTTTGGGAACCGTGCTTTGTTAATCTTTTTCTCAATCATTTCTTTTTGAATAATGCAACATTCAACCAAATCATCTCTATCTAAAACAATAAATCTTCCCTTTGCAACATTGTGCAACTTATGTCCTGCCCTTCCAAGCCGTTGAAGAGCCCTTGCTGAGCTTTTTGGACTTCCAAGCATTATAACCAAATCAATATAACCAATATCAATTCCCAATTCCAAACTCGTGGAACATACAACAACTTTCAAATCTCCTTTTCTAAGCCTTTCTTCAATATCAAACCTATGAATTTTGCTTAATGAGGAATGATGGGCAGCAATATTTTCATCCCCATACTCTGTTGGGAACCGTTCTTTCAGATAATTAACAACTCTTTCGGTTGCAGCTCTTGTGTTTGTAAAGACAAGAGTTGTTTTGTGTTCCTTAATCATTTGTGATATTAATTCATACATTTTCAAATGCAATCCTTCATCTTCAATAAGGTTTTTTACAGGACTTAGAACTTGAACATCTATTTTTTTGTCAAGTGGAACAGCACAATAATAGACTGTCCTTTCTTTATCTTCACCGACAAGAAATTTTGCAATTTCTTCCAGAGGGGCAATTGTTGCACTAAGTCCAATTTTAACGGGCCATGAAGTGCTTGCTTCATTAAGCCTTTCCAATGTCAGACTTAGATATGCCCCCCTTTTGTTATCAAGAGCGTGGATTTCATCAACAATGCAGAATTCTGTTTCTCTGAGCTTTTCAACAAAATTCTTTGTTGTGAGAATTATTGCAAGTGTTTCGGGAGTTGTTACAAGTATGTGGGGTGTGTGCTTGTACATCTTTGCTCTTTCGCTGGGGCTTGTGTCTCCTGTTCTCAATCCGACACGGATTTTCTGGAGCTTAATTCCTTTTTTCTCTGCTAATTTATATATCTCTTCCAGAGGTTCCCGTAAATTTTTTTCTATATCGTTTGAGAGTGCTTTCAAAGGAGAAACATAAACTGCATAAATTTTGTCTTTAAGCTCCTGTTTTTCTGCAAGAATAACAAGATGGTTTATTATTGAAAGGAAGGCGGTTAACGTTTTTGTTCCTCCTGTTGGTGCAGAGATAAGGATATTTTTTCTTTGCCAAATGTTCAAAACTCCATATTTCTGAGTAAGAGACAGTTCTTCAAATTTTGAGAAAAACCATTCCTTAACGAGAGGATGAAGTATTTCCTTTACTTCTTCTGTTTTGCTTGGCTGTTTCAATTCTATTACTTTTGTCATTTTAATATAAGGTGATTTGGGAGGTTAATAACTTTGATTTTAACTATAAAAAGGTAATCTAAGAAAAGGGTTAAAAAGATTGCGTATTAACTATTATTATGGTCAGAAAATTGGTTTATCTTGACAACGCAGCCACAACAAAGGTTGATGAAAAGGTGCTGAAAGCAATGTATCCATATTATTCTGAAAACTATGCCAACCCTTCATCAAAATCTGCTTTGGGAATGAGTGCAAAAGAAGCAATATTAAAATCAAAGAAACTCATCGCGGAAAAAATAGGAGCAAAACAAGAAGAAATTATATTTACATCCGGAGGAACAGAGGCAAATAATCTGGCATTGAAAGGTTTGTTTTTCGCACAAAAGCAAGGAAAAAATCACATCATAACAACAAAGATAGAGCATGATTCAATCCTTAACACATGCAAGTGGCTTGAAAGCAAAGGAGCAAAAGTCACATATTTGAACGTTAATAGCGAAGGTTTTATTGATGTTAATGATATAGAGAAATCTATAACTCAGAAAACTTTCCTTATCAGCGTAATTCATGCCAATAATGAAATAGGAACAATTCAGGACATTGAGCAGATTGGAAAACTGTGCAAGAGCAAAGGAGTTTTATTTCATACAGATGCCTGTCAAAGTTTTACAAAAGTGCTGATTAATGTGAACAAACAGGTAATTGATTTGATGACCTTAAATGCTCATAAGATTCACGGACCAAAAGGAATTGGTGCATTGTATGTTCGTGAGGGAATTAATCTTGTTCCTCTTGTCCACGGCGGAGGACAAGAAAGAGGTTTGAGGAGTGGAACAGAAAATGTTCCAGGAATTGTGGGTTTTGCAAAAGCCACGGAGCTAGCAAGTCAAAAAGATATTGATAATATGAGAAACCTTCGTGATAAGTTGATTAATGAGTTATTAAAAATTAAAGATGTTAAAATTAATGGCTCTTTGAACAATCGTTTATGTAATAATATCAATGTTTCATTCAAAGGAGTTAATGGAGAGACTTTGATAAGTTATCTTGAAAATGAAGGAATTTATTGTTCGGCAGGAAGTGCCTGTATGTCAAATACCAGCGAGAAAAGTCATGTCCTTAGAGCGCTTGGGCTGAATGAAAAAGAAATTGAAAGCTCATTAAGAATAAGCCTTAGCAAATACACAACGGAGAAAGAAATAAAATTCTTTTTGGAAAAGCTAAAGGAAATAGTTAAAAAGCTTAGAAATTTTTAGGTTTTATGGAAAACAAACAAGTTGGGTTTTTGGTGTTGGGAATTGCAATCATTCTTATCGTAATAACTTTCTTATTTAATAGTGCATTAGATGAAGCTGTTAGAAGCAGCTGTTTAATACAGCACGGCGATGTTGAATCCTGCGAGATGTTTGATTCAGTTAATTATCAAAAATATTTTAGCTTGGGGATTGTCGGAATTTTAATAGTATTTAGCACAATCCTTATTTTTAGCAAACCCAAAGAAAAAATAGTTATTAAAAAAGTCAAAGAACCAAGGAAGAAACTTGATTTATCTGGATTAGATAGCAAGGAAAGAGGAGTCATCAAAATTCTTCAGAATGAAAATGGAACAATTTTCCAGGCTACTTTAATGGAAAAACTTAACATTGGAAAAGTTGGCTTGACAAGACTTCTTGACAAGCTTGAAGCAAAACAACTGATTGAAAGAAAGAGAAGGGGAATGAATAATATAGTAGTATTAAGGTATTAATGTTATTCACTCAACGATACAAAATAAGAAATTTTGCATAAGGAATGAATAATGTTGTTGTGTTGAGGGGTTAGAACAATCACTGTTAATTAAAAGCAAAGGTATTTAAATTATAATTGTTATAATAATTATAGATATTATAATAGATATAAAATGGAAAACACAACGATTGCCATAAGAAAGGACTTAAAAGATAAGATTGCAGAGTTCGCAATGAAAAAAGAAACTTATTCTGATGTAATTGAAAGGTTGCTTAAGAGCGCCGAGCAAAGGCTATTAAATGATGTTCTTTTTAATGAAGAAGGGTTTATTTCTTTGGATGAGTTTGAAAAAGAGGTTAAAAAGAAATGGCCAAAGTCAAGATAATTGATTCATTGGCAAAAGAAATTCAAAAAAAATTTAAAGGCAAATCCCTTGAAATTGTTAAGTTATTAAGGGCATTAGAAAAAAATCCTTATAAGGGAGAAGCCGTCGGACAGGTTGCTGGAATTGTTATCAAAGAACTAAGATATGAAGGTTTTAGGTTTTATTTCATAACTGATGGTTATCAGATTAGAGTTTTGAGTATAGAAGGATTAACAAATTTATTAATTAAATTTGTGCGAATGTCTGATAAGAAATCACAACAAAAAACAATAAACGAGATAAAAGATATTTTGCGAAAGTTTGGCTCAGAAGGTTTTGAATGAATAATGTTGTTGTGTTGAGGAGTTGAATCATACAAAATATTACAATTTCTTCCATCCTTTAGGAATTTTTACTTTTGTTTTGCATTTTTTATGAACCCATACTCCTTTCCACTCATGGAAATTTTTATTTGATTTAGAAGGCCTAGTAAAACTAATTACAAGGTTTTTATTATCCAATTTATCAAGATATTTTCCACAAACATGGCATTTTTCAAAGCGATATTTCCTGAATTTCTTTAATGATAATAACCTCAAAATAGCAGATTTTTCCATTTTTAATCTATTCATACAAGAATAATTATGTCTGAGAACAGGATTATATCTTTTCTTTAATAAGTCCTTATACATATATTTATCACAATCTATATCATTACATTTACCTTTAAGTGCCCATTCTATTTCTTCTAATTTTTCTGTTAAGAAAAAGTATTCCTCTTTATCTTTATCTCTCATAATATTTTTTATAGGTAGAGTAATTATTTAAATTATATGACTTTTAATATTTAATGATGTATACAAATGATTATGTAAAAACTAATAAGTTTTTATATTTGGATTAATTGGTTTGATTATGGATTATTTATTTGAGATTATTGATAAAACTGGCAGAAAGATTAGATTGACAAAAGAAAGATGGACACATATAACTTCGCCTGAAAGCTTGCATCCATATATGGCTAATTATTTGGAAGAAGTAAAAATTGCAATCATTAAACCAGATGCGGTGGTACCTAACAAATTTGACGATACTAAAGCAAACTATTATAGATATTTAAAAGATAGAAAGAAATATCTTTTAGTCGCAGTTAAATATTTAAATGGCGAGGGTTTTATAACAACAGCCTTTACTACTAGAAAAATAAAGAAAAGATGAAAGAGAAAAAAATAGATTTATATTATGATACTGAAACAGACCTATTAGAGATAACTATAGGTGAACCATCTTCTTGCATTTTTGATGAAATTGATGATGATCTTTTTGAAGGGCATGATGAAGAAACAGGAGAATTAAAAGGCTATAAAGTCTTTAATTTTCTAAAGAGGGGCGGGTTTAATAATGTTAAAAAGATAAGAATAAATCTTCCCGCTAATGTCAATATAACTTCTTAGAAAGTTTTTTGGGATGTGTTTAAATGAATAATGTTGTTGTGCTGAGGGGTTGAAATTTAGAGAAATTATTATAAAAAGTTTTAAAAAGGAGAATTAGGATGGGAACTTATGGATTTACAATACTCTCCTTTAAGTTTGGAAGAAAAAACATGGCTTAGAGAGAAAGGTCAGAATTATAAAAATCTTGTTAGGCAAATACAAGAAGAAATATTTCCACATTTAGATGCAACATCGGCAAAGGCACGTGAGATGTATAAATTAATTAGCCAATATCCAGAAAGATTGTGGGGAACGCCAGAGGGAGCTGATGTATTAATGTTAGCATATCTTTTTGATATTGCAACCGATGCAAAAAAAGAAATAGAGGAGGATATAATAAAACATCCTCCAAGGAGTCTTCATGGCGAGTATGTATGTAATCAATGTAATATAAAGAGTGTATATACACTAGACAAAGATAATGATGTCCAAAAATATTATTGTGAATTGTGTGAAAAGATAGGAACTGCAACAGAAATATTGATATTGTAACCAGTTACATCAAAGGGATTATAACAAACTATTTCTTGAAAAAGTCATGCAATCTGAAAACAAGCACGAGACAAAACAAA
>JBBDYV010000035.1:0-6677 GCA_040900515.1 Candidatus Pacearchaeota archaeon
GTAGCCGCTGTGCCATCTCCGCAAATGCCCGGAACAGGATTTGAACCTGCGACCCCTAGCTCTCTTCACTTTTCTTGAAATCTAGAAGGCTAGTGCTCTATCCAGACTGAGCTACCCGGGCTTCCCTCAAAAAATAAGAAATAGTTCTATTTAAAATGTTTCTATCAAATTATAACAATTCCAAAAAAACTTAAATACAATCATTTCTTAATCTGAATCACCATGAAAAAAGCAATAGGCTGGAAAATAAAGAAAGGAAAATTGCATAGAGAATTCAAATTCAAAGACTTCAAGAAAACGTTAGAATTTGTAAATAAAGTAGGAGAAATAGCAGAAAAAGAAGGACATCACCCTGACATTTATTTCACATGGGGAAAATGCACAATAGAACTGTACACTCATTCAATAAATGGTTTAAGTGAAAATGATTTTATTCTTGCCTCAAAGATTAATAAAATTAAATTATCTTATAAAAATCAATAATAAATTAGATATTAATCTCCCTGTAAAAGTTTTATTGATTATCACTATTTTATTTTCTCAAATATTAATATATCTTAAATCTCCAAACTATCTAAATCATTAGCCAGATGGGCATTTTTGAATATTTTCTTTGCTTCTGCAACAATCTTATGCGAAGATTTGTTATATCTCTGGCTTAAATGAGTAAGCATAAGTTTTTTCACACTGCCTTTTTTAGCTATCTCTGCAGCCTGCTTTGAGGTAAGATGCTGATATGCATGAGCAAGTTTTTCATGTTCAGAGCCAAAACTAGATTCACAAACCAACAAATCAGAGCCCTTTACAAAAGGAACAATTCTTTCATTAATCAAAGTGTCAAGTACAAAGGAAACTTTTTTTCCTTTTTCCCCATAAACAAAATCTTTTGCTTTGTATTTTTTTCCGTTAAGAACAATGTCTTTTCCCTTTTTCAATTCCTGAATATGTTTTCCGGGCTGGATTTTGGCTTTTTTTAGTTTTGCCTTATCAATCCTAAATTTATCTTTTTCAACAAAATTATAGGCGTTACACGGCTGCACATGAATCATTTTCTCTGCTTCAAGATAAAAGTCTTGGTTTTCAAAAAACTTTCCTGGACTGCTTACTTCCTTTACATCAACTTCAAAGTTTTCAACTCCTCCAAATGCAACAAACATTTCATCAAAATGTTTCTTTATTCCTCTTGGTCCATAAATGTAAAGTTTTTTGTTATACCCAGAAGTTGAAAGCGTTCTCAGCAATCCGGGAAGTCCAAAGGTATGGTCGCCATGCCAATGAGTTATCAAAATTCGGGTTATTTTGCATGGGTTCAATTTTGCCTTCCTGAATTGTATCTGTGTTCCCTCTCCGCAATCAACAAGAATATTTTCAGACTTGTAACTAAGCAAAAAAGCAGGATGATTTTTCTTCTCATCCGGAATCATGCTTCCTGTTCCCAAAAACGTAATATTGATTTTTTCGGCCATAAAATAGTAGAATAAAATAGAATTAATAAAGATAACTGATTAAGATTTAGCAGACAGTAATTATTTTTATAGTCTCAACATAACTGGAAAATTCTTTTCATTATTATCCTTAACTTTTTACTCTTTTTCAAATCGTTATCATCAAAAGCTCTCGCTACTATAAGCTTTTTAGAATCCTCTCTGCGTAAAAGTAAGAGGAAAACGCTTATCTTATTTTTTCAGTGATGTTGATGCAGGGGATATGAAGATTATCGTATCTCCCCTAAGAAAAGTCAAGCCGACATTTCTCTTTATCTCATTGTTTTGCATTTCCTTGGTGTTATCCAATACCAAATTGATATGGATATCAAAGGCAAGTAAAGTGCCAACAAATTGCTTGTCACCTTTCAGATGCACCAGAACTTCTTTACCCTTGGAGTTATTCAACAAATCCAAAGGACGTTCAATTCCGTTAACCATAATTTAATTTTGTGGATTTTGTTTTATAAACATTTCGTAACATTTCGAAGTAAATATCATCTAAAAATCATAAGATAAAGTATTTAAATCACTTTTTTCAATTAACATTATGAAGAAACAAGTAAATACATTTTCAATAAAAAATGCGTAAAGGAAGAAAAATCTCTGGAGGAAGATATATCCAGCCTCGAAAGAAGAAATTGTACGAATTGCCGGGACAAAAAAGAACAGTAAAACTTGGCAATATAAAAGGAAGAAGCAAAAGAACAAGAGGCGGAAATCTCAAGAATTTCATGCTTACTATTGATTTCGTAAATGTCATATCAAAGGGAAAGGCAAAGAAAGCCAAAATAAAGAATGTTCTTGAAACCCCTTCAAACAGGTTCCTGGCAAGACAAAACATCATAACAAAAGGTACAATAGTTGACACAGAAATAGGCAAGGTAAGGATCACAAACAGACCAAGTCATGAAGGAGTTTTGAATGGTGTATTGGCTGAATGATGCAGGATGTTAATTTTAAGTGTAAGATAATAACTAACAAAATCCCTTATAAATATAATCACAAAATTGTCTTTTACATTAATTTTCTATTCCCGAATTTTATTAACTATTTTTTAATATCATCTAATTTTATCGTCTATAATTGAGCAAAGGTTTATAAAGCCATAAAATTTATAAACCCTGTCATAACAATTCTAAAATGAGCTTTGTAAAAAAATGTCCTGAGTGCGGTAGTGTGGATTTAACATATGATGCCCATCTCGGTGAAGTTATATGCAATAATTGCGGCCTGGTTGTCGAAGAAAAGATGGTCGACACAGGCATTGATCTTTCTGGAAAATTCGATAAAGGAGAGAAAAAAGGACGTGGCGGAGCTCCAATAAGTATGCAGAAATTCGACAAAGGACTAACAACAAATGTCGGAGAGATTTCTGATATATACAAGCTAGACCCAAAACAAACAAGAAAATTCCTTAGATTGAAAAAATGGCAGGAGAGAGTTTCAACAAGCATTGAAAGAAACCTTAGACTTGCCATGGCAGAGTTAAGAGTCATTGCGTCATATCTTAATCTTCCAAATGTTGTAAAAGATGAGGCTTCAAGAATTTACAATTATGTTCTTCAGCGTGGCCTTGTCAGAGGAAGGAGCATGGAATCAGTTATAGCAGCATGCCTTTACGCTGCATGCAGAAGCTACAATATTCCAAGAACACTTGATGAGATGGCAACTGCATCAGATGTTGAAAGAAAAGAAATTGGAAGAACATACAGGTTCATAATAAGAAAGCTTGGAATAAAAGTCAAACAGTCTTCTCCAAAAGACTACATTTCTCGTTTCTCATCTGTTCTAAAACTTTCCCCAAAAACACAGAATGATGCAATTAAGGTTCTCAAAAATGCAGAGGATGTTGAATTGACTTCAGGAAGAGGTCCAGCAGGAATTGCAGCTGCTTCTTTGTACGTCGCTGCTTTGATGAATGATGAAAAGAAAACCCAGAGGGAAGTTGCAGATATTGCAGGAATAACAGAAGTCACAATAAGAAATCGTTATAAGGAACTAATTGAAAAGCTAAAGCTAGAAGACAAGATAAAGCAGAAAGAAAAAGAATTGAAGGTTAAGTAGTTTGAATAATAACTAACCTCAAATCCTGATTAATCCAATAATTTAACGCTGAAGTTTTTCTTCATTAGCAATTTTATACCAATAAAGACGAACGCCCAAGCCGGGTCATTCGAGCGAGCCGAAGGCGAGTGTAGTATTAATAACAAACTTTATTAAACAAAATAATTCTCATTTTTATACGCCATTGGCGGGATGCAGGATTCATAAAAACCCGCAGGTGGTTTTTATAAGCGGGTATGCCGGAGTGGTCAAACGGGCTGGATTTAGGCTCCAGTAGCTTAGTGCTTGCATAGGTTCGAATCCTATTACCCGCATTTTAAGATTAGAGTAATCGGTTTGAATGAAAACCCGACATTTATTTAATATTTGTATTCTTTAAGGCTGTATCGACAAGTTCTTCTATTAAATTAAATTCAATATTTTCATAGCCCTTTGAGATTCTCATCATAAGTTCTGCCCTTACTTTATTGATAATTTTATTTCTGATATATCCAACATCTTTATTGGGAAGCGGTTTATTTACAGGATTTATCTTTTCGCGATATCTCTTTGCTATTTCAAAACTCGTTATTAGTTCCTTCCTATATTTATCTGTCATAAATTCCTTGCTTGCGGCTTTTTCTAAGATTTCATGAACGATTGCATTAGAAATATTTCCGATAAATAATTCAATTATTTTATTTCTGTTTTGCGTCATTTTTTATCCCGTCAAGTATTTTAGAAAATGTTTTTTTATATATTAATTTGTACTTTTTTAGGAAATCTTTCTTGTTTATAATATTCTGCTTTAATTCTTTAACATCTTTAATACCGAATATCTTTTTAATTTTATTATCTATTAATTTCCCGTTTATTTGATTATTATTTAAATAAAGATAAATAGCAATCATGTTCCTGGTTAAATTATATTTTTCATTTCCATTTAAAAAATCAAAATTAGAAGGTAAAATCTTGCTCTTTATAAGATGAATATCAAGCATTTTATAATTCACTTTTTTTTTAATTTTATATACAAATCTTTTTTTGGAGACGCATTTGCTTAATATTATTTGATAAAGAGGATCTGTTTCAAGGCCTTTGATAAAATCTTTATTATTTAAAAATAAAATATGTCTGTTTATGCCAATTTTATTTTTTATATTCCTTCCAATTGCATCTGTATCCAATTTGCCTTCAGTTACAATAAAAATATCTATATCATTAAACTGAAATCCTTCGTCCAAAAAAGAGCCAGTAATGAAAATATTTTCATAGTCATTAGAGAGATTATCAATAATCCTCATAATTTCTTTAATAATTTCTAATTTTATCGGCTCTAATTTCTTAACACCGTAAAAATAAAGCTTTTCAAATGCTCTTTCTCTCTCTCCTGTCTCACCAAGGTGCTTGATAATTACATAATTTCCAATGGGAAAACCGCTTCGGTTTTTAGGAAGATATATCTGGTCCATCCTGCTCCCTGTGCTTACTTTGCCTATCATTTCCATATTACGTAATATTACGTAATATTTATAAGCTTTTCTGTTTTCTCGATGTTTCATAAAAGAAGCTCTAAGCATCTTTTATCCGAATCCTATTACCCGCATTTTCTTATTTTACTAATTAAAAAGATTTAGGATTAAAGATTAACCAGAAGTAACATGGACTTTTGTTCCTTCTCTTGTATCTGAACCTACTTCAATAAGATTTGATAATTCAACTATATCATCATTTGCAACTCTTATACATCCATGTGAGGCATAATCGGGATCTGCCTCTGAATTAAATATGGAAGCAAAACTCTGAATTCCTCTAATCACTGTGCTATCTTTTCTAGACAGCCAATAATCTCCCGTTGCACTCGTTCCATGTATTCCATATGCTGTCCAGATCAAAGAATTAGAATTTATTCTTTCACAGAGTCTATTCCATTTTGGGCCAAATGGATTTTTAGAATCTTGATCAAAACCTAAAGGAACCCCCCATTGGATAGCTTCTCTATTTGTAAGTTGCTGACAAATTTCATAATCTCCTGTTCCAACACAATAATTCTTTGCAACACACTTCCCATTATCCCAATTACATGGCCTATAACTGCCTCCAGAATTACATTCTGTTTGAGAAGTAATTTCCCCACAAGATTTTACCCTATCTTTTAACTCACATGTCTTTTGTTTTTCTGGATTGCAATCTGCTCCTACAACAATATTATACTCTTTAACCATTTCTTCATCTTTAAATAAATAAAGTTTAGGCTCGGAGAGACTGACAACAATGTTATATATTGAAGGGTTTGTCGGATTTATTATTTGATTTGTTTTTTGCCCTCCTTTTTGACAGCAAACAATATCATTCCCTCCGCTGCAATATCCTCTTTTAATATCTCCATTACATGTAAACTTTGTTGTATCTGTGCATGTATATCCTGGATAAGTGGTCTCGCAGGAAGGTCTGCAACATGAATTTCCAGTTCCGCAATCCAATTGCCCGGAATTAAATCCTTGTCTACAGTAAGAAGATGGATTGCAACTAAACTTACTCCCCTCAAGTTTTGCTACTTTATTTTCTTTGACATCTTCACATTTAATTATTTTTCCAGTTTCAACTTCATCTAATGGTATCTCTGCTAATTTCACGCCAACTTTATTTTTAATAATAAGAAGTGCTTCATTAGAAAAATCATTTGAAATTCCTATTTTGCCATCTGGAGGAAGAGACTTAGGGGACATTTCAATTCCTAAACTTATTTCCCTTTCTCCTATATTATTCTGTTTTAAAATATTTTCTATATATTCTGCATCAAACTTCAACGTTTCAACAGATAATTTCTCAGTAGCAACCATTTCTTTGGGAATTGTTTCATCAATATCTAACCCTTGTCTGGTCGGAAGTTCTTGAGTTAGTTTTTGATTATCTTGAGTAACTTCAATTTCTGTTTTGTCTTCAGAAGTATAAACCTGAATTGTATCTATTTTCAACGGAATTTCTATTTGTTTTTGATTGGCAAGATATTCCTGTATTGAGATTACGGACAAGTATTCTGTTGCAACAGACACACTTCCAGATACAGGTTCTCCATTTGTTGTTTTAACAGAAATTGTTGTGGTCTGTGATGTTGAAGTTGTTGCTGTCGTTTCTGTTGTTCCA
>JBBDYV010000036.1:0-6627 GCA_040900515.1 Candidatus Pacearchaeota archaeon
AAAGTTTTCTGAAAAATTGTCTTTGTTGAAAAATTTTATTTTTCGATGGAAGATCATTTATAAGAATATATTTAAAACCATTTTTCCCAGAGTTCATATGCAAAAAGGAAAACTGATACATTGCAATGGGATTGTTCAATGCGAAGAGTCGTTGCAGCCAGGATATCGACAGGAAAATGGGATAGATATTGGTTCATTCAGAAATATTTTTTTCAAGGATTTTGAACTGGATTATATTCTTGATTTTTCTCTTGAAAAAGGAATTCATTTTCACATCGCCACCCATTCAGAAGCAACAAGCACTTGCGAAGATAAGGCAAGAATAACTGGCTTACCTCTTGAAAGGGTAATAAAGGGATATTATCTCCAGGATTTAAAAAACGGAAAAGTTTATGCTTTGACAATTCCTGGAAACAGGAAATATGACAAAAACAAAATCACAGAATTTCTTGGCATTCCGCAGAAAGAATCCGCATCCAGACTTGTAAGATCCAGATGGCTTCCAATGCATATAGAAGAGGGGACGGTCCATCCATTTGTAAATTCCACTGATTTTAATGGAAAACACGACGGCGGCAAACTTGAAGCCATTCTATTTGATGGTATTTTCTCTGAAAAAAGAAAAAAAGAGGGAGGACTTGATGATTTTTCCATAACAACTCATCCAAGTACTGGATATGACAATCACAGAATTTCAATCCAGATAAATTATAATGATGCTCTTGAAATTCTAAAGGAAAATTTTTCGAATAGAGTTCAGGTAACAAACTTAGTTTGATTTTTTAGTAATTGTCAGATAAAATTATATAATTATGGATATTGTAAAAAATTATGGTAAAAGATGTTGGGATTATGAAAAATTTTATTTTACAACGGAGACTAGATTGTAATAAAACTTCTCCAGAGTTCAGCCGTAATTACTTGAGCTTTATCAAGTTTTTTTAGTCTTTCTTCAAGTTCTCCTAATTTAAGCCTTAACATCGGCTTTGCCAAATCCGGATTATAATTTTTGAATGGAATATCTTTATAACTAGGCTGATAATCAGACTCCATAATTAATCAAGAATTGTCTTTTATTTATAAGGATTATTGTGCTAATTTTATTGGTTTTCTGCCAAACTATAATAAATTCATTAAATCATCTAATTTTAAATCTGCCTGGGACATTATCGCTCTCAATGTTCCCTTGGCAAGTTCCTTATGGTTTGGAACTGGAATTGTTTTCTTTGTTTTTTCAGTTTGTCTTACCATAATCATATGGCTTCCTCTTGTCCTGATATGTTCATAACCGATTTTAGAAAGAATTTTAACAATATCCTTACCTGACAATATTGGGAGTTTTGCCATTTCTTTTTACCTCAATAATAGAAAAAGTTGGCATTTCATTTCTTGTGGATTCTAGTTCCTCATAAGCTTCTGGCATTTCTTCAAGGTAGAGTTCGGCTGCTTCCTTTATATTTTTCATTGCCTCTTCAACGCTTTTTCCCTGGCTTGCAATCCTAAGGCTAGGGCACAATACCACAAAAATTCCGCTTCCATCACTAAGCTTGTCTTTATTTATTACAACATCTAAAAAATAATTTTTATCTTCCATAAGGAAAGTATGCTCCAGAATTATTTAAATCTACTGGTTTTCTGCTAAACCTTTACGTTGTCTTATTTTCCTTATCACATCTGCCTGAAGATTGAAAGGAACTTTTTCAAACATCTGGTCGGCAAGTGATGAATTTCCTCTTCCTTCCGTTGCTGAACGTAAATCATTGCTCCATCCTATCATTTCTGCAACTGGGAGTTTTGCCTTGACTTCAACTCCAACATCTTCCTGCTTAACCTCAAGCATCTGTCCTCTCTTTCCTCCGATAAGTTTTGTAACCGTCCCGAGGAACTTGTCAGGAATTTCTATGACATGAATTTGTATAGGTTCGAAAAGAGTTGCATTTGCTTTCTTCATGCAGTCCTTTATTGCTTCTCTTACTGCTGGGTAAACCTGTGCTGGCCCGCGATGAATCGGATCTTCGTGAACTCTTGTATCCATAAGTGAAATTTTCAGCCTCGTGCATGGTTCTCTTGCCAAAGGTCCTGCATCAATAACCATTTCAAACGCCTCCATAACCATCTCAATGATTTCATTAATTCTTACTTCTCCCCTTGTTTGATCAAGGAAAATGTTTCCTTTGTAAATATCTCTTATGCTTCTTATTGTGTCTCCATCCCAACCCAACTCTGAGAATTTGTTGAACAAATTAAGGTTCTTTTTCTTAACTCTTCCTTCCGGAATTTCCGCATTTTGTATTGCCTGATAAATATTCTGTTCCAATGGCTCGACTTTCATGTAGAAGCTATTGTGCTTGTTCGGACTTCTTCCTTCAATTGTAGGGGATTCTCTTTCAACAGTTTCTCTGTAAACAATTATTGGCTGCGATGTCTTAACTTCAAGTCCTTTTTCCGTTACAATTCTGTTCTCAATGATTTCAAGATGAAGCTCCCCCATTCCTGAAATAAGGCTCTCTCCTGTTTCCTCGTTGATTGTCACCTTCAAAGAAGGATCTTCTTTTGAAACTTTTCTCAATATTTCAATAAGCTTTGGAAGATCTGCCATTTTTTTTACTTCAATGGCTTTTGTAATAACAGGCTCAAAAATATGTTTCAATTCTTCAAAAGGAGTTTCCGGCTCGAGAGTTATTGTTTCTCCAGCTTCCCCTGTAACTCCTGCTATTGCAAGAACATTTCCCGGACCGATTGAATCAATTTGTTCTGGTTTTATTCCATTATAAATAAAAAGCTGCTGGATTTTTTGCTTCTGTTTTGCAAGGTTTAGGTAAACATCAGATCCAACTGTCAATGTTCCTGAGAAAAGTCTTCCTGCAGAAATTTCTTTTCCGCTTCGTGGATCAATAACAATTCTTGTTATAACAAATGCAGGCTTTCCTTTTGGATTGCAATTAATAAGATCTTTTCCAAACTCAGATTCAATGTCTCCTCTCCATATTTTTGGAATTCTGTATTTCTGAGCATCAAGTGGATTTGGAAGGTGCTTTACTGCCATGTCAAGAAGAACTTCATACAATGGAGCATTTTTCCAGCACCATTCTTTTCTTTCTTCTTCAGTCATTTCATAAAGAGTGAAAATGTCCTTGAATGTTATTCTTTTTTTCTGCATGAATGGAACTGACAAAGCCCAGTTTTCCCTTGCCGAGCCAAAAGCCACACTTCCATCGTTTATATCAACAAGCCATTTCTCCTTGAATTCAGTCTCTGCAATTTTTGAAACAAGCTCGTTGAATTCCTTGAATATGTCAAAAAATCTTTGCTGCATTTTTTCAGGAGTGAGTTTTAATTCTTTAATCAATCTGTCAACTTTGTTTATGAAAAGAACTGGTTTTACTCTTTCTCTCAGTGCCTGTTTGATAACTGTTTCTGTCTGCGGCATTATTCCTTCAACAGCACATACAAGAACGATTGTTCCGTCAATAGCTCTCATTGCTCTTGTAACGTTTCCTCCAAAATCAACGTGTCCGGGAGTGTCGATAAGATTGATGAGATATTCATTTCCATGGAAATCGTGAACCATTGAAACATTTGCCGCATCAACTGTCATAAGTCTCTCCTGTTCGTCGAGATGCTGCCATGTTGCCATTCCTGCCTCAAGGTTTCCTGCTGATTTTGCAGCCATGTGTCCGGATGCCGCAAGAAGGTTGTCTGTAAGTGCAGTATTATGTATGATCATTCCTTCGGCGATGAAATTATGGTTTTCCGGAATTGTAAAATCATATACAATATCATCGTAAGAGGATTCTATTTTGCTTACCTCTATGTAGGCTAATTCATGAGAATCGTAATCTTTAATTTTTTTATTAATCAGCATAACCTGATTGCCTACTTTAATTGTATCACAAACAATGCTCCCCGAAACTTTTGAAACCAAGGTCTTTAATTTTTCATTTTTTTCCCTTAATCCAAAGCCAATTTCCTTGGCAAAATTAATTGCAGATAAACCACTTATTGAGAGGGAATTATCTTTTTCTTTTATTGCAATACAACCAAATCTTAATAATACTAAATGAAGATCTTCAATTATTTTTTTACTCGCAGAGCTAATAGTAACCGCACTTCGTGATTTTTCAACCCCGCCATCAGTATCAAAGTAACCCCGTATAAAAGAGGCAACCAATTGATTATCGCATTCTTGCAGGAATTTGGAAATTTTTACATTATGAGATTTTTGTTTTAATGGGTAATCAAACAAACTGTTGAGGACATGAACAAAAGTTAGGCTGTTTGTATGTATTTCGGGAGTTCTATCTGGTCTCTTCACCTCTCTTGTTTTAATTCCAAACCCATTACAAATTTCCATTACCTTTCCTGCTAATTCTTCTTTTCCTGCTATGAATTTCTTGCCAGAACCATCCCCTACAAATAACCCTGCTATGTAGAAAAGTCCCTCAAAACTCTGTGGAAGTCTTATTGGATTTGAGTTTCCTCCTCTCTGCTTGCCCGTTCTATAAAAAATATGCTCTATTTTATCATAAAGATATTCTAAGTCTATAGAGAATACTTTACATACTCCAAGCAAATCCTTCAAATTATACCTGTTCTGCCAAATGCCATGGTAAAAAGATTTCGGTTTTATAGTTAATTTCAGATTATTAATGCCGTACGAGAGAATCTTTTTATTCAATGCTTCAGAATAAATTGCATCTAATTTAACATAAAAATTCTTTTCTGATAATAGCTGAATGATTTCTTTTTTAATGTTAATGTTGCTCTTTCCAGTTAATTTTCTCCCCGAGACGATTCTATCCCCCAATTTTATATCTTTGGCCTCAACGTAAATAAAACCGTCTCTATAAATAAGATATTTGTGTTCAGGAGTTGTTGTTATTTCAAATCCGTTTCTTAATCTTATTTTAATTGTATTCCCTCCCCTTAATCTCCAAGCATGCTGAATTGACTTTGTCTCAATTTGTTGTGTTTCTTTATTTAAAGATAACACTCCTATATCTTCACCTGGGCTAAAAATAGTATAATCTTCATTTTCTTTATATATTTGTCCGTTATTCATCACCCGCTCAAATATATCCTTTGCCGTCTTTATAGAACCATCAGCAAGCATTATTCTGGAATTCCCACTAATACACTTTCCGTGGTGTATATGTGCAGATGTTGCAATATTACGAATATGTTTCTGGTCCCTGCTGATTCTTTGTATTTTCTGGAATTGATTTTCTTTTTCTGCCATTGTTTGTGTTTTAGTGTTTAAAGCGGAAACTTGAAAATCTATGATCTTTTCTGTTGTGAAAAGGATATTGAAATTTAATCGATAACCGAAAACATTTCCGCTAACAATTTATATTAATATGCGAGGCGAAGCCGAGCCTATCTCTATTCTTAACAAAGAAAAAAATCGTTTTTAAATCTTACCCTGCAATTTTATCTAGCAGAATCAGCTTGCCTTTCGCTTTCATTCTTCTTCTTAAGTGCAAAACTCTCATTGTTTCCTTCATATGCAAGAACTATTTCCTCGGCCAAAGCAGAAGTAATGTCTTTCTTTTTTCCGAATGCCTTGTCAGATGCCCCATGAATAAGATATTTTATCGCTAAATTCACACGCCTTATTGGGGAAACATCTACTGCTTGGGGATATCTTGCTCCACCGTATTCAATTACCGTAATTTCATCTCTTGGTGCAGAATGTTCAATTGCCTTTACAAGCACAGCAACAGGATTTTTTCCCGTTTTTTGTTCAACTATTTTCAATGCATTAAGCACTATTCTCATATTTCTTGTATATTTTCCCGTTCCTGCTCCAAAAATTATCTTATGCTTCTTCCCCCTGTGTCCTGCAACTGCAAGCCTGTTAACTATCCTTTCAACAATATTCACTTTTGTCTGTCCGTGTTTTACAACATTTCTTCCCTGGCTCTTGATAATCAGTTTTTGGCTAAGATTTATCACTGCTTTAAGTCCAGGGTCTTCTATACTTATTTCAGATAAATCATAAAGGTCAAAAATTTTGAATTCAATTGCCTTTTTTTCCTCTGTGTTTGTTTGTTCCTGCTCCATTTTAATCTCCCTGTTCTAATATCCTCCTTAATCCTTTTATTATTTCCTCACTTTTTCTTCTTTCATCTTCAGAGGTGTAAATAACTACAACTTCTCTTGCTAAATAATTTCTGATTATAATATTGCTATGTTCCCCATTTAATGATTTGTAACTGTAAACTCCTTTAGCAACATCTTTTTCAGCTATATCATATCCTTTATTTCTTAAAAAATTTATTGCAGTGGTTAGATGTACAATATCTCCATCATGATGAATTATATCCTGTATGGATTTGGGGGTTTCCAATGCAGAATCTGGAGCTGAAATTTCAGATATCATTTTATCTTCTTCCCTTCTCTATCCAGCCTTTCCACAATGGCTTCAATGGCTGATCGTTTACTTGAATAACCTGATACCTCACTCCTGGAATGTCTCCCTTGATTCTTCCCTGCCTTCCTCCAATTCTTTCAATAAGAACTTCATCGTGTTCATCTATGAACTTCTGTGCTAAATTTCCCGGTATGAATGCAGTTACTGTTTTCCCGTTTTTTGTGAGCTGAACCTTGCAGCATTTTCTCATCGCT
>JBBDYV010000037.1:0-1056 GCA_040900515.1 Candidatus Pacearchaeota archaeon
AGAAAGGAAATTCAGGAATATTTAAGTTTTTATGTTGATTTTATATAAATCAAGACCTAGAAGAAAAAGGAAATAAGTATAGATATGGCAAATCCAAGAACACCAAGGATAAGTATTCCTATTGCGGAAATCTTTGATGTGAGTTCAAATTCTTTCCTATTCGGCTTTTTCAATACGAGCCATACTCTTTTTGATTTTTCATAAAAAGACTTTAATTTTACAAACATGTTTGGTTTGTTTGATTCTTCCATTAAGATAATAAAAAGCAGCAGTTTTTAAGGTTTTTCAAAAAGTGTTCCACATTTGGGCAGGCCATTTTTGAACATACTGTCCAATTTCATCATTATACATTTTATTCAGTGATCCGTCATAATTTTCACTTAGATTCTGATAGAACAATGAAGCAATAACTAAAAAACCTGCAATAGTATGTGCCTTAATTAGATATCTCAATTGTTTAAATCCTTCAACTTTATCTTCCAATTGTTTTTCCATTTTTATTCAATAAAATCTATCCCAAGCTCTTCTTCAATTTCTCTGTGCCTCATGCTTTCTATAGATTCTCCATGTCCAAGAATCTGCGAGCTTCTGACTCCTGTGACTATTAGCAAAACTCTTATTGATTTTTCCATATCTTCTGAAATCTGTGCTCCCCATATCATTTTTGCATCGGGGCTGAGTTTGTTTCCGACATTTTCCATTATAACTTTGCATTCATCCAAACTCATATCAGGCCCTCCTACAATATTTATCAAAGCTCCAGTTGCATTTGAAATGTCAACATCAAGAAGAGGGTTTGAAATTGCTTTTTCAACAGCTTCGACAGCCCTGTTTGCACTATCAGATTCCCCCATTCCTATAAGGGAAACTCCCCCATCTATCATCACAGATTTTATATCCGCGAAGTCAAGATTTACGAGGCCGGAGGTTGTTACAAGTTCAGTAACTCCTTTAACAGCATTAGTCAGAATTTCATCGGCAATTTTGAAAGCTGTATGCAAAGGAAGTTCAGGGGCAAGTTCCAAAAGTTTGTCATTTGGGATAACTATCAGAGTA
>JBBDYV010000038.1:0-1054 GCA_040900515.1 Candidatus Pacearchaeota archaeon
TAATTTTGTGAACCCTGATTTGGATGTAACAAGAACAGGTGGTTTCAATGGTGCAAATCAAGACCTATCACCCGTCGCAGACAATCAAATGCCCAATCAAAGTTCAGAATTTGCGGAAGTGGAAAGAGATAGAAGAAGAATATCTTCTGGGGCAGATGTTGAAGGGAAAGAGAAGTTTTCTTCAAACGAGAGATTATTTAACGAGCAGTTATTACCCCGAAAAAAAGTAGGGATTGGAGTTTTACGAGGGGAAAAATGGTAAAATGAAAAAGATATTATCAAAACAACAGAAAAAGAGATTGAAAGAGGCATATCAAGAACTTAAAAGAGGATGGAGAAGATTTTCTCAAACATCAAAAAGAATTGGGGGAATGTGGGAGGAAATGCCTTAAAATGACCTTAAAGATAGAGCTGAAACGAGGAATAGAAAAATGAATTACTTTAAATTAAAAAATAAACAAATAAGAACTAATTTTTTATTGATTGGTTTGTTGGAATGGGCTATGGGACAGCAACAACAACAAACTCAAGAACAAAATCAAAGGAGATTTATAAGGAGAAGAAGATGATTGGAAAATTGAAAGGAGGCATATAAAAATGAAAACAATAGCATTAGTTATTTTGGGAATGATTTTAATTAGTCTTACTTTTATTTCAGCAATCCCAGATTATTATTGGACTTTTGATGATGGTGGGGTAGCTTATTTTAAATCAGTTCCTACATCTAATCCTGATATTTGGACATCAAAAAGAATATCTTTAATAAATAAAAATTTAATGTGCATTCCTTAATAAAATAAGAAGATGGGAATATTTAGCAAAGTAAAAAGTTTCTTTACAAAGAGTAGTTCAACCTCTACTTCAACATCAACGAGTTCTTCTCTTCCAACAGGAACAGCAGTAGGAACTGCTGTTGGTGGGGGGACTTTAGTTTCAACTGGTTCAGGAACAACATCAGTTGTTGCTCCTTTTACATCAATTCTACAAGGGACTTCAGGAGGAGGTGGTTCTTCTGGTGGTGGAGGAAGTGATATACAATCTTCTATATCAGACA
>JBBDYV010000039.1:0-1053 GCA_040900515.1 Candidatus Pacearchaeota archaeon
ATATTTTAATTCATCGTAATTTTTTGTATTTCTTTTAATCTTGTTTAAAGGAGTTTTTTTACTATATTTTATGTCTCTTCCACCTATCCGTTTAAGTCTTAGGTCAAAAGGAGCTTCAATCTGATAAATTAAAATATTTGCTTTTTTACTAAACGGTTTTAAAAAGGATTTAAGATACTTAGATTGGGTGAAAGCTTTTTCCACAATAACATTATAGTCCCTTTTCAAATATTCTTTTGCCATTCCAGCACCAATATCTGAGGCTAAACTCAGATGAAGCTTACTGTCCAATTTATATCCTGAAGCAATATTCTTTAATTTATCTAAAGAAATTAAGGCATTAACGCCTTTTTTCCCATGAAGTTTTTTTTGCAAGAGTTGCGCTACTGTAGTCTTACCCGCCCCCATTGGACCATCAATTATAATTAAATATGGTTTTCTCATAACCTCTCCTTAAATTGGCCACGCCTGGACGATTTTAATTTCATAACCTCTCCTTATATCTTACAGTAAGTTTAGCAATTTCGCACTTATCATAAACATCTTCATTATCTGATTCTTTCCAGCACAAAGACACAAAATTCCCATAATCATAACCTATTGATGTGCTTTCCAGAATCTTTACAATGTTGCAATCCGGATAGTTTGAACCAGTACACAAAACATCTTCATCATCAGAGCTAGAAACCTTTCTTATTTCTATATTTGAAACCCCCCAAAAATCCTTGTATTTTGTTCTCTCCTGCCTTAATGCCATTACTTTGTCAAAATCAACACAGTTAACTCTTGCTCCTCCGTATGAGTTCCCACATGAAAACTCTGGGGACTCTGCAAGTTTAGAAACAAGGAGCATTGCATTCTGTTCCTCAAGCAAATTTGCGGTGTCTTTTAAGGAAGCCAGTCCGAAAGCCAAAACAAACAACCCGACAAGGGCAAAGAACACAACAACGGCTATGAGCATGAAAGCCATTTGCTGTATCTTGAACTGTCCTTTTTTGTTCATTACATCAACGGCGAGGATACCCAATCTTTTAAGATTGGTGAGGAATCGCC
>JBBDYV010000040.1:0-6579 GCA_040900515.1 Candidatus Pacearchaeota archaeon
GAGGAAGATTTGGTGTAAGTACAGCCATCAGACCAGCAACTCCGAAAATTGCTCCAGAAGCCCCAACTGCAGGGAGCCCTGAAGGAAAGAAATATTCAACCAGAACATAAAGCAATCCCCCTACCAACCCAGCAATCATATAAAACCAAAAATATCTTTTCTTGCCTATAAGTTTCTCAATAAAGCCACCTATAAAAATTAGGGAAATCATGTTTGCAAAAAGATGAAAAAAACCTCCATGCATAAACATGCTAGTCAGTAAAGTCCACAATCGGAGTTCCTGCACGCTCTCAAGAGAAACTGCAATATTTTTCAGAATAAAATCAGAAGGAAAAAATAGCATAATCAAAAAAAACATCACATTAATTAGTATCAAAATAAGATTAACGCTTAACATTCCTGAAAAAAATGATTTCTTGCCTGGGAAGGAATAAACTCTTGTCATTATCTCCTCTTTTTCTTCTTTGAAGATTTTTTCCCTGAATTTTTCTTTTTCCTCGGCTTTGGTTTCTCCGTTTTCTTTTTGACTTTTGGAAGCAATCCCTTTGCTTTTTTCCTTTCAAACATCGCTTTCTTTCTCTTGTCCTTTCTCTCCTTCTCAAATTTGTTCTTTTCCTTAACTCTGTTCTTCTCCGCAACTTCCCTTTCATTCTTTATTTCCTCATCAATTATCACAAGTTCCTTTCTCAGTTTCTCATTTTCTTTTCTCAAGTCCTTTAAAATCTTGGCACTATCTGATTTTATGAACACTTCGCCGCATTCCGAGCAGGTAAAGTCATGAAGAAGGGCATTTTCTTCATTGTATTCAACATGACAGTTTTTGCAAACATAGAACACTTTTGTTTCTCTGTTTCTTATCTGGTTCACGAGAGTGTCTATTTTCTTTGTAAGCATTTCTCTCAGGAATTCCAGAACTTTGAGATTTTCAAGCTTCCAAAAGTAAGTGTACCACCCTTTTCTCTTGTCTTTTTTTCTTACAGATGAAACGAGTCCGTGATCAGCTATTTTGTAAAGAATGTTTCTTGTCTGGTTGATTGTAAGCCCAAGTTTCTTCGCTATAATAAATTCATTTACATGCTTCTTGCTGTCAAGCAAATCGGCAATAGGCTCGGATTGTTTTCCGACGAGAATAACAACAACTTCCTTAAGAAACTTAGATAGCATACAGAATATAAAAAAAATCCAAATAAATACCTTTCGGTTTGGTTTTTACCAAAACGTTGACGAAAAATTCTTTTTTTCAGTCTCGATGGCCTTCAGCCAACGTTTACGGAACGTAAGTTCCAGTTTCGGTAGGTGTTTTCTATCATCTAACGTATGCAAAATCTATGATTTTAGCTTCGGTTTTGATTTATCAAAAACGTATACGGAAAATTTTTAATTTTACAGTTTCGGTTCACTCCCTGGTGAAAAGTTTGAGAAATTCACAATTTTAGCTTCGGTTTCAGTTAACGCAATTATTGAGATTCCAAAAAACAAGGTTTTTAAACTTGTATTCTGTTTTATATATATCCAAAGACTACCAATTGGAGTATACTAAAATGGGGTTGTTTAATATGAAAAAAGAGGAAGCTGGAAAAGCAGAAGGTTTTCCAAGGTTGCCTGAGTTGCCAAAACTTCCTGAACTGCCAGACTTGAACGATATGAATCTTCCTAAATTACCTAGCTTTCCAAGAAGTTCTTTAGGTGACAAATTTTCTCAGAATACAATAAAAGATGCAGTCGCTGGGGGAAAAGAGAGTGATGAAGGTTTTGATGCAGATGAATTTGCAGTGGATGAAGATGAGGAAATGCAAATGATGCAGAAACCTTTCCAAAGAAAAATATTAAAAAAGATGGACGATGATAACGAATTCAGACAGTTCCAAAAATTTGAAAGAAAAACAATGGAATCACCCTCATTTGGAGGCTCTAGAGCTTACAGAAAAGAAGAACCTATTTTCATAAGGCTTGACAAGTTTGAAGAAAGCATCAAGATTTTTGAAAAAATGAAACAGCAAGTTTCTGATATAGAAGGAGTTCTTAGGGAAATAAAAATAACGAAAGAACAGGAAGAGAAAGAACTCCAGTTTTGGGAGCAGGAAATACAAAATATGAAAAAGCAGATAGACAAAGTTGAGAAGGATATATTTTCCAAAGTAGAATGATAAATAAAAAAGTAAGTTCAAGTAAAATCAAATTTATAATTAGAATATAACTGTTATCAAAATATGGTTTATCGTTAATAACAAATGTAAATTCCAGGCGAACGGAGTGAAGGAGGCATTATAATTAAAATCAAAAAATGGGAGAAAGCGAAGTCAGGTATGTAAAGTTGGAAAGTGACGAGGCAGTTGTTGGTAAGAGAGATTTATTGTCTTCACAGATGAATCTTTTAAGAATTCTAAAATCAGTGAAGAACTATCATAACTTAAGACTAAAGGAACTGAAGGCAAAATCAAAACTCTACAGCAATGCAAAGGAATTCAATCAGAATCTCAGGAAAATACAGTTTAACATTCCAAAACTTACAACATCTCATTCTTTCATAAAAGAAAAGGAAACTGGAAAGATAGGAGTCAGGGAAAGAATGCAGCCGATAAAGTCCGGCGGAGACAGGGATTTGGAAATACAACTCAGGGATATACAGGAAAAACTAAGGGCTCTTCAGTGATAATTTTATAAGGTAAAAAGAGATAATCTTAATATAAAACACCCCTATAGTTTATTAGTCAATTATAATCTTCAACATTTTAATCTATTAATACCTGTAGTTTTAGTTTCTAATCTCAATAATATATTTTATAAATATCCCCCTTCTTTAAACACAATGGTAACCCGTAACGAGCTCATAAAAAAATATTTTGAATTTTTCAAGTCAAAAAACCATAAAATAATTCCTTCCGCTTCTCTTATTCCTCAAAACGACCCTACTGTATTATTTACAACTGCAGGAATGCATCCTCTTGTGCCCTATCTTCTTGGAGAAAAACACCCTCTTGGAAAAAGGCTTGTTGGAATTCAAAAATGCATAAGAACAACAGACATAGATGATGTGGGCGATGAAACACACCATACTTTCTTTGAAATGCTTGGGAACTGGAGCCTTGGTGATTATTGGAAGGAAGATGCAATAAAATATAGTTATGAGTTTCTCACAAAAGAACTAAAAATTCCTCATGAAAAAATCAGCGTTACGTGTTTTAAGGGAGACAAAGATGCACCAAAAGATATTGAATCAGAAAAGGCGTGGAAAGTTGTTGGAGTAAATGCCAAAAAAATAAAATTTCTTGGAAAAGAAGACAACTGGTGGGGTCCAGCTGGAGCAACAGGCCCTTGCGGCCCAGACACAGAAATGTTTTACAAAGCAAAAGATGGAAAAGAAGTTGAAATCTGGAATGATGTTTTCATGGAATACAACAAAACAAAAGACGGAACCTTCCTTCCTCTACAACAAAAAAATGTTGATACTGGGATGGGCGTTGAAAGAACTCTTGCAATTCTCAACGGGTTGAATGACAACTACGAAACAGAAGTCTGGAAGCCTATAATTGATGAGATTGAACATCTATATAATATAAAATATAATACTGAAAAAAATAAAAGAATAATGAGAATAATCGCAGACCATACAAAAGCTTCGGTTTTTCTTATTGCAGATGGAGTAACTCCTTCAAATAAAGGGCAGGGGTATGTTTTAAGAAAACTAATCAGAAGAGCACATTCTTTAATCCACAGTCTTCATAATGTGGGAGATTTAGTTTCTCCACTGGTTAGCACGATTATGAATCTTTATGCAAACGAGTATGAAGGTTTAGAAAAAAATACTAAAAACTGGAATATGGCGTTTGAAATAATTAGAGATGAAGAGGGAAAATTTGGGAGAGTAATAGATTCCGGAAAAAATATGTTTAATAAATTAACCCATGGTAAAAAAACGCTTTCTGGAAAAGATGCATTTCTCCTTTATCAGTCATATGGTTTCCCAATTGAATTGACACAAGATTTAGCAAAAGATAAAAAGATAAAAGTCGACAAAAAAGCTTTCGAACAAGAACTCTCAAAACACCAGCAACTCTCGCGAACAGCATCGGCAGGAACATTCAAATCAGGATTAGCAGACCACTCAGAGAAAACGGTAAAGCTTCACACGGCAACTCATTTGCTTAATGAAGCCCTCAGGAGATTTCTTGGAAAAGAAGTCAAGCAGTGCGGTTCAAATATAACACCAGAGCGTTTGAGATTCGATTTCAATTTCCCAAGAAAACTCACAGAAGAAGAACTGAAAAAAGTTGAAAATATCGTCAATCAAAGAATTAAAGAAAATCTCAAAGTCACAAAAGAAGAAATGCCATTGAAAAAAGCAATAATATCTGGGGCACAGTCAGAATTCGGAATGAAATATCCAGAAGTTGTCTCAGTTTACACCATAGGCTCAGGAGATGAACTCTTTAGCAAAGAAATCTGCACGGGTCCTCATGTAAAAAATACAAAAGAGCTTGGACAATTTAAAATAACCAAAGAAGAAGCAGTCGCAGCAGGAATTCGTCGCATTAAGGCGACGGTAACATAAAGGAAGATTAAGCGAAGGAAACATGGGTGTCCTCGCGAAGAATCAAAGCAGTAGTTGAATAAAATTATCTTGGGTTATATTCTTCAACAAGCCCATATTTCTCTTTCAATCTGTTTAATCTTGTTTCTCTGAAAAATACAAAAATATTATCCCTTAATTTCATCATTTCTTTTGCGTCTTTGTATTCATACATGTCCGTTCCCAGTGCTTCACCATTTGAAACCAAAATTATTTCCGGCTTGGATTTCAATTTCACTCCTCCAACATATTCTATCCCTGTATCTGTAATTATTGATGGCCCTGTTGTTTCAATGAAGCAATATCCGCTTTCATCAACACTGTATCTAACGGGACATTTTATTCCAAGAGCTTCGTGGTTTTCTTCCTGATAATAGAAAAATACAACCCCATAACCCATTTCCTTGAGTAAAAATGCAAGAAGTTCTGATTTTTCTCCACAGACACCCATTTCATCAAAAAGAACTTCATAAGGATATCTTGAATAATTCAAACTATTTCCTCCAGGAAGATTTATTGTCTTGTTTGATTCTCCGAATTCAATATTTTGAACCAAACTGATGGCTATCCTTACCCCATCTTCTTTGCTTTCTGCATCGTTTTCAATCGCAATTAATAAAGGCAACAAAAGTTGTTTTTGTTCCTGATTGTTTAAATTTCTGAGCTTAAAATCAGACCTAAGGGCTCTTTCTCCACCAGCATAGTTGATTGATTTTGGTAAATCAGAGAGATAACTTGCCATGCCCTCATAAACATTAAAGCTAATTCCTTTTTCTTTTCCTTTTAAGATATATTTCATGCTTATTTCTTTTTCTCCAGTTTGATATTGAGAAATACAGCTCTCTCCAGATTTTGACATTCCGTTATAACATCCGCATAGAGATGCTCTTTCAACAATCTTTCCCGTTTCAGCATCGCAATAATATGGTTTATTCAAATTACAAGTATCATAAAAACTTCCACCTCCACAGGTTGGAATTGATTCTTTATTGTCAAGTCTTTCCGAAAAATAGTTCCAGGTTAATATAAAAGCAAAAACTATCACAATAGCACTTAAAACAGAAATTATCAACCCGTATTTTACATCCTTGTGATAATCCATAGAAAGTAACTCACTTCTTTTTAGAGGCATGTTTTAGATAAGTAAAATTATTATAAAAACTTGTCTATTTCACTCCAAATAAATACCTGGCTTTACTTTGGCTAAGCCTAGACGAAGTAATGAACAGCTAACTACTCCAAATAAATACCTGGCTTCCCGGGTTTTGCCTTTGAAGATTTCTTTTCAGGATCATGTTTGTCCTTGTCTGCAACAGAGAATATTTTAACTTTCAGTCCTGTTCTTAGTCCGATTTCATCAATATTGTTAACATAAACTTCCTTTTCATTAGGAATCACATAAAGATATAACTTTGAAGGCTCCTTTCCCTTATCAATAATTATTTTCTTGACATTGTTCACATCATTAATTACCTTGTCAACCAATTCATCTTCTTTTTCAAACTCCAAATTAATCTTAGTTTCATCAGAAACTGGCCATTTTTCAAGGCTGATAAAACTTTTATTCCCAATTTTGTGCCAAATTTCTTCCGTTATATGAGGGCAAAATGGATGCAACAATTTCAAAAATGCTTCAAACGATTTTTTATCTGCTTTCTTTGAAATAATTTCAAACCATTTCATTAATTTGATTAGAGCGATATTAAATTTAAAATTCTCTATATCAATGCTTATTTCCTTAATGAACTTATTTTTATGGTGTTCTATTCTTTCATCTGCAGCAGAAAATTTATTTGTACTACATATTTTCCTTACGAACCTGGAAGCTCCTTCAATTCCCTCACCATTCCACTCCATGTCCGACTCCGGATTTGAAACAAACATAAGAAACAACCTGGCAGTATCTATCCCATATTTCTTTGAAATTTCATCTTGTGTAATTGTGTTTCCATGACTTTTGCTCATCCTCACCCCACCTTTATACACTATTCCTTGATTGAACAGTTTTT
>JBBDYV010000041.1:0-6546 GCA_040900515.1 Candidatus Pacearchaeota archaeon
AATGAAAAAAATATTGATACAAGATAAATCTTCAAATTTTTTTACTCTTGACGCGGTAAGAGGCTCAGTTCAAGACGATTTCAAAGGAATTTTTGAAATTGAAACAACTCGTTGCCTTTCAAGAACAGTTTTTGATATCACAAAATATTCACTTGTAATTTCTCACCCGGATGTTTATGAAGGTTGTTGTACGCCTTCTATTTTAAGGGCAAATGAAATGGGTGTTCCAATGGTTTTTACTTATCAAATGATGAATCCGGATAAAGAGTTACGAGCAGTTTCAGAAAGATTCAAAATAGAGTTAAAACAAAGATTTCTTGGATACGAATTCTATAGAGACTTAATAAAAAGATTGGAAGATAAAATATAATTTTAGGATTAAATCAAACTATCCTGAAATCTTTTCCGAAATAATCACTGACTATTTTCTGCATTTCAAGAAGTCTTCTCTTGTTTCTTCCTATAAGGGCTGCCTTACTCTGGCTTCCTGCATTGAGAACTATCTCATTGTCAGTTATGTTTATGTCCTTGAACCTTACAGGAGCCACAATAGCTTCAATAAACTGCTTTGCGTGATAGATTCCACTGGGTGCAGGAATAACCTTTATTTTTCTTCCGAGAATATCTGCCATTCTCCTTACATTGACTGCATTGGGTCCTATTGCAATGCCGACAAGATGTTTTGGGACACAGAAAACTATTGCCTCGTTGTATTTAAAGCAGTATCTTGTCTGAACTCTTGTCATCTTTTCAAACAGATTCAGATACCTTATATCTTGCATATTTATTGTGCTTTCCACTTTCTTTGTTTTTTACTGATTTTGTTTAATTTTGAATATGAATTGGTGATTAATTATTAAATTATAATCGATAATTGAGAAATAATTTCACTAAACTTGAATAATTTTGTCATCATCTTCATTTGTTTTTTATGTTATCCATCATTTATAAATATATATTAATTTTTTAGAACTCTATCAAATTTATTTGTTTACTTCATCCACAACTTTCTTCTTGACTTCTTTCTTTTCTGATTCTTCTTTTGTCAGCGAACCTATAACTTTTACAAGCAAGCCAGGAAGTCCTGTTCCTACAGGTACTGGCTGGTTCAAAATTATGTTTTCTATGACGCTGGAAAGTTTATCTTTAGCTCCCTTTACTGTTGCATTCACAAACTGCTTGACAGGAGTTTCGAATGTTGCTCTTGCAAGTATCGATGATTTTTGTGCAATTATTCCCATTCTTGTAACTCCTTTAACATCTCCTGTGTTTGTCATAGCATCGGCAACAAGTTTAAGATGTCTCATATCGATGTCAAGTCCCTGGGTGTTAAGCACTTCGTAAATTTCGTTTATTATAAGCTGTCTTGAAGCTTCTATTCCAAATACCTCTTCCATTTCATAAAGGTCGTTTGAAATTAGTTTTTCCGCATTTACTTCCTTGAACTCCATTATTTTTTTCATGCTTGAACCAAGAGTTACAACAACATAATTTGCATCTCTCTTCACAATTATAACCTGCTTGACATCCTTCACCCCAGAAATCATTGTTTTTTTCAGTTTCTCCTTAACTTTATAGATTTCCTTGAAGTTCATCTCTGATGCGTTAAGAGTTATTCCATCGTCCTTTTCCCGAACTTTAAATCCTATCTTGTTAAGTCTCTCCGCAACTTTCTTTTCAGTTACATGAGTATGCCTCAAAGCTTCCTTATCAAACTTAATATCTATTTTTTTATCGCTGAAATTAAGATTTATCTCTGATGCAATTTCCTCTATTGTAACTTCTTTTATTTTTTCAGCAAACAATCTTGCATCCTTTTCATTGTTGTATTCTTTTTTGAGATGTATCTCCATCTTTGGTGAGCTTGGTTTCTTTCTTGTATCAAATATTTCAATAAGTCGTGGAAGTCCCTGGGTAACCTGCATCTCACTAACTCCAGCGAAGTGGAATGTTCTCAACACCATCTGTGTTGAAGGTTCTCCGAATGATTGAGCAGTAACAATTCCAATAGCTTCTCCTGGTTCAATGTTTCCATCAGTGTGAATCTTTGTAACATCCTTCCCATCGTCCCCATATTTGAACTGGATTAAATGATTATTGCTATCTCTTACTGTCCCATCATATTCCACCCTCAAATCCTGAAGTGCATTTGCAAGTCTTCTGTAAAGATATCCCGATTTGGGAGTTCTAAGTCCAGTATCCATAAGTGTTGCTCTTCCTGTCATGGCCCCGAAGAAGAATTCATCTGGTCTCAATCCTTTGATGTAAGGTGTTCTTATGAATCCCCTTGACCTTGGAGTCAAATCCCCTTTCTTGAAGAATGAAAGGGTTCTGTTTGAAAATCCTATATCAATTCTCTTTCCTTCAAGATCTTGCTGTCCAACACATGCTGCCATCTGTGTTATATTAAGGATGTTTCCTCCGCCTCCGGAATTTATCATGTGTGCAACCGGATTATCCTGTGGGAATTCCTTCTTTACAATTTCTCCTATCCTTGTTCTTATCTCGTTAAGTATTTTCAATATCTTTATTTCTCTTGATTCCTCAAGTGTTTTTCCTGGAATTATTTCAAGTGTCCTATTGTTGTATTCAACAATAACCTCATCTGTTTTCTTTATTGCTTTTTCAACAACTTCATCGGTCATCTTTAGGATATGTTCATCCAGGTCAAAATCATTTACCGAGAGAGATATTCCTCTATCGGTAAGGAAGTTCTTTCCAAGATTGAATGCTCTTTGTATACTTTCAAATGCCTCATTCCTTCCTTTTTCCCTGTCTATAACTTTTACGAGCTCCCCTTCTTCAACACCGAAAACTGTTTTGTCAATCACTCCTTTGACAATTTCTCCATCTTTGATTTTTATGGAATCGTTTGAGAAGTCAATTTTTGGAAGTATCTTTGAAAATATTTCATTTCCTGAAACTGTTTTCTTTGAGAACTGATAATCAACTCCTGTTCTGTAAAGAAGTTGGTTTGCATATTCTCTTGAAAATTCTCCCAATCCCAAAAGATAGTTTCCTGTTATTGCATCTGTAACACATCCTATCATGTTTGTATTATTTTTTGGAGAAATAAGATTCTTCTTCAAATCAAGGAGTATTTTTGTTTCTGCCTTTGCCTCTTCTGTTTGTGGAGAGTGAATGTTCATTTCGTCTCCGTCGAAGTCGGCATTGTATGGAAATGCTGCTGCGGGATGCAGTCTGAATGTTCTTCCTGGAAGAACTCGGACATAATGTGACATAAGGCTTCCTCTGTGCAGGCTCGGGTGTCTGTTGAAAAGAACAATGTCTCCGTCCTGCAAATGTCTTTCAACAATGTATCCAACGGTTATCTCATTGATTATTTCTTCCTTCAATTCAGGAGATATTTTCTTTCTCTTTCCATCAGGTCTGATAACATAATTTGCCCCGGGATATTCTTCTCCTCTTTCAACCATTTTTTTCATTCTGTCAATGTTCAAATCATTCACAGTTTCTGCAACTGTTACAACTCTTGCTATTTCGTAAGGAATTCCAACTTCATTTATTTCTATTGAGGGGTCAGGGGAAACAACAGTTCTTCCGGAATAGTTAACTCTCTTTCCTGCAAGGTTCTTTCTTATTCTTCCCTCTTTTCCTTTTATTCTCTCTGTAATTGTTTTCAATGGCTGTCCGCTTCTGTGTCTTGCTGGTGGAATTCTAGCCACAGTGTTGTCAAAGAATGTAGTTATATGGAACTGAAGCAAATCCCACAAGTCTTCAATAATAACTTCTGGAGCTCCTGCATTCAAATTCTCCCAAAGTCTTTGATTAGCTCTTATAATATCTGAGAGTTTGTGAGTCAAGTCATCCTCGCTCCTTTCTCCGCTTTCAAGAATAATGCTTGGTCTTATTGTTACAGGAGGAACAAGGAATGTTGTAAGAACAGCCCATTCAGGTTTTGCACTTCTTGGATTAACACCGACCTTTATCAATTCCTCTTCAGGAATTGAAGCAAGTATTTCTCTTACTTCTGTCGGGAAGAGTCTTGTTTTTCCTCTGTAAAAGTTTGTAGGCTTGTCAAGTTTTACTTTTTCATGTGGAGAACCACAGTGAGGGCACTTCTTTGCATCTTTCGCTCTCTTTGCTCTTTGGCTAGCTGACAATTTGCTAACATCTTTGTCTTCAACCAAAAGTTTCTTGCACTCTGAGCAGAAACATCTAAGCCCGAGCTCAATCAATGGGACATATTTTATGTGGATGACAGCCCTTGCCAAGTCAATGCTTCCAAGATGTCCCAAACATTCTTTCAACCTACCTCCACATGTTCTACATCTTACACCAGGGTCGATTGCTCCAAGCCTCAAATCCATTAAACCCCCGTCAACAGGATAACCGTCAATATCATACAATTCAGGCGTGACTATTTTTGCAACAGAGACTTTTTTTATCTGGTCCGGACTGAACAATGAGAATGAAATTTCTCCTATTTTTTTTCTTACATATTTACCGTTCATTTTTTATTGATAATTTAAAGCCCTCCTTTCTCTTGCTTCTTGAACTGCATAGTATGCTTTTATTCTTCCTGCCACAATTTCTTCATGAGCACGTCTAACATTTCTTCTAAATTCAATTAAATAAGATTGGTCAATTACATTTGAAGAACTATAAAATCTAACCTTTGTTTTTTTACTTTTAACAACTCCCTCTCCGTTTACTAATCTTGAAATATTCTTTACCATTTTACTCGTACTTATTCTTCAATTTAAATGAGGTGTGAATATGCAATCCCTGAAGTTCTTCCAACAGAAGTTTAAATGCATAACTGACTTCAACAGGCTCAACATCCTCGCTGCTGCATATTGGACATGATATTTTGTTCCTTATGCTGTCCTCTATTGCGATTGTTCCGCATTTTGTGCATATATGAAGAAGAACCTTGTCAGAATCATACCTTTCTTTCAACAACAATGACGCTCCGTGTGCAACCAATGCCTGCTGTTCCATTTCTCCAAGCCTCAATGCCCCTCCTCTTGATCTTCCCTCTACTGGCTGTCTTGTGAGAAGAGCAATCTTTCCTGCAGCTCTTCCATGTATCTTGTTGCTTACCATATACTTCAATTTTAGATAATACAAGTTCCCGACGAAAATCTTGACTTCCATTCTCTTTCCGCTGACCCCATTGTACATTGTTTCTTTCCCATCAAACCTGAATCCAAGTTCCTTTAGCTGCGTCTCAAGGTCTTTCTTACTTTCTCCTGAGAATGCAGTTCCGTCCATGATATCACCTTTTGCTGCTGCAACTTTTCCTGCAAGAAGTTCAAGAAGGTATCCCACAGTCATTCTGCTTGGAAGTCCGTGCGGATTAAACATTACATCAGGCCTGATTCCCCTGGATGTGAATGGAACATCTTCTTCAGGTATAATTGCTCCTATAACTCCTTTCTGTCCGTGGGATGTTGCGAACTTGTCCCCAATTTCAGGTATACGCTGATCTCTTGTCTTAACATGAACTATCTTGTTGCCCTCAGAATCCTCCGCAACGAAAACAGAATCAACAGTTCCCTTTTCCTCCTGCCTCATCTCAACACTAGATTCTTTCTTTGTTCTTACAGAAATCTCTCTTGCCTCTGAAAGGAACTTTGGAGGAGATGTTTTTCCGATAAGTACTTCTCCCTCCCTGACTTCCGCCTCTGGATAAATTATTCCGTCGCTTTCAAGATGTTTGTAACTTGCTTCTGTTTTGTAACCTGATGCGTCTTTTTCAGGTATTGCAATCTCATCCTTCAACCCACCTGCATAATTCATTTCAACAACACCATACGGCCTGAAATAAAAGCTTCTTCCCACACCACGATCAAGACTTCCTTTGTTGAATACCAAAGCATCTTCCATATTATATCCTTCATATGTCATTATTGCAACAGTAAGGTTTTGTCCTGCAGGATAAATTTTCAAGGTATCATAAACAAAAGTTCTTACAATTGGTTTTTGAGGATACTGTAAAATGGAAACGTCGGTGTCTATTCTTGAAAGATAATTTGCGGCATAAAGTCCAAGTGCCTGCTTCTGTGTCTTGGAACCACGGTTAAGTCTCGAGCTCTGGTCATGATTTCCATAAGGAACAAGGGAAGTAACAACTCCAAATAAATCAGTGGGGTCAATTTCAAGATGACTATGTTCTGGAGTTATGTCCTGTTCCGTCAATGCAACCAAAGCATTTTCCTCTTCTGCAGCGTCAAGATGTTCTATTATTCCTTTTTCAATCAATCCCTTCCAGTTAAGTTCGGAGTTTTCAAGCTGCACAAGATGTTCATTCTTAAGCCTTGAAGTTCCATTCTCAACTATTATTAAGGGTCTCAAAACTCTTCCCGGCTCTGTAGAAATCAAAACATTATGGAATCCATCATCATTCCTTACATTAAGCTGATGTGGCAGCTTGCCATCACGTCTCATTTCCCTTATTTTTTTTACAAAATCCGAGTGATCCTTTACACTTCCAATGAATATTCCATTGAAGAAAACTTCCCTTCCTTCAACTCCCTCTCTATCCAATCCCAAACTTTCTAAATCCTTTAGGAATTTTTC
>JBBDYV010000042.1:0-6516 GCA_040900515.1 Candidatus Pacearchaeota archaeon
CCCGTTCATTGCATTTTCCAGTCTCTTTTTTCCTTCTATTGTGAATGGCAACGTCACAACTCCTATTGTAAGTGCTCCCTGTTTTTTCGCAATAGATGCAACAACCGGGGCAGCTCCTGTTCCAGTTCCCCCTCCCAATCCGCACGTTATGAATATCATATCCCCTCCTGCAAGTTTCTTTTTTATATCAGATTCATTTTCTTTTGCTGCTTCTTCCCCAACTTTAGGATTGCTTCCTGCTCCAAGTCCCTGCGTCAGTTCTTTTCCTATCAAAATTTTCTGATCCGCACTTGCGTAAAGCAAATCCTGGGCATCTGTATTTATTGCAATAAGTTCTCCTCCCTTTATTCCAATTTCCCTCATTCTGCTCAAGGAATTATTCCCTCCTCCGCCAACTCCAACAACTTTTATTTTCGCAATCTGCTTCTTCAAAAGCTCCTCAAGCTCCCTGTCAATGTCTCTTATGTCCTGGGAAACGTCCGAAGAAGGATTTTGTTTTAGATAAGATAAATCTGCCATAAAAATGATAGCTAATTAATGTTTATAAGGATTATTGTAGTTTTTTGTAGATTTTCGGGCTTACGCCAATTTTTCCGTCACTGTTTCTGTTTTTTCAGAGCCCTGGGTTTTATTATTTTTTATTCCCCTCACTTCCAGTTCAAGGCCAAGAAGCTCCATAAATTTATCCTTAAACATTTCCGCATATTTTTTGAGGGGCTCATCAATATCAATAAGCAGTTTCTTGTCATTGATTTCAAAGTTCAATTCCTTTTTGAAAAAAAATTCTACCAATGCCTTTACTTTTTCATTCAAATCATCAACTTTTCTCTTCACAATCACTTTATAGAAAACTTCTTTTCCCGCAAGAGGGCTGTTAAAATCCGCCATAATTCTCCCTCCAGAAACACTCAGTATTTTTGCAAGTCTTCCATCAAAGTTGAACACCTCTCCTTGAATGGGATTGACCCTATGTTCTCTGAATACTTTTTCCGGAATCCTCATTATTAATTTTTGGTTTCTTAATCCAAATGCTTTTTCAGGGGTTAAAGATATTTCATATTCTGTTGGTTTTACAGGTTCGGACTTCCCTATTAGAAAATCATCTATCGACTGCAGGAACATCTGTTCACCCAGGCAGAAAACAAAAGGCTTTGTTTCTATGGGATGATCATGTCCTTCATGAAGTTTCTTCAAATCATCAACGATGTTTGAATCAAATACCTCTCCTTCTTTCAGTCTTCCTGTAAATTCAATCTCTATAAAATCTCCTTTTCTCAGCGTCATTTTACTTGTTGATTAAAAACCTTTATAAATTTACTTTTTTTAGGTGTTTCATGGTTTTGAAAATAATTAGCGCAACCGAGGCCAGACCCGGGACAAATATTTTGATAGATGGAGAGCCTTACACAGTAAAAAAAATTGACACGAGCAAAACTGGGAAGCACGGGGCTGCAAAATGCAGAATAGAAGCTTCTGGAATAATAAACAATCAAAAGAAAATTGTTGCCGTGCCGGGACATGAAAGGTTTGAAGTGCCAATGGTTGACAAAAGAAAAGCACAGGTTCTATCCATAGGAGAAAAAATTAGCGTCATGGATCTTGAAAACTTTGAGAATTTCGAGATGGATTGTGATGAGGAAATAAAAAATGAGCTTGAAGACAGTTCAACTGTGGAATACTGGGATATTGAGGGAAGAAAGATAATAAAACGTAAACTGTAAATAAACAATTTAAAATATAATGGGAAAAATAGTTGAAGCAACAAACAGAATGTACAAGAATGTTTTTGTGTGCAAGCATTGCCAGAGTAAAATTAAGTCAGACCCGCAGAAAATTCTCAAAGGCAAGGTTAAATGCAGAAAATGCGGGCAGAGAGCTTTCCGACCGTTGAGAAAGAAATAACCTGTCAGTTAAAGAAAAAGAGTAAATGATAAATAATAATTTTATGATTGTGGATTTGTTGCTTTTAGCAGTGCTTCTTGGACTTCTTGTATTATTTTTGGTAAAAAACAAAAAAAATCTTGTAAAGGAAGGTGCTCTTTATCTCTATAAAACTTCATGGGGAATAAAACTGATAAACATTATAGGAGGCAAATATCAAAAAACCCTGCATTTTTTGTCATATGTTTCAATATTTACAGGATATGTGCTTATGATTGGAATTCTTTATCTTCTTGGAATCCAAACATTTGAGTATCTTACAAACCCGGCACTTGTTGAGATGATTAAGGCTCCTCCAATCGCTCCTCTAATACCTTATTTTCCCCAGCTATTTGGACTTGGTGATTTATTCCCTCCATTCTACGCAATCTATTTCATAATTTCTATTTTGATAGTTGCAACTATACATGAATTTTCCCACGGAGTTTTTGCGAAAAGATGGGGGGTAAAAATAAAAAGCACAGGATTTGCTTTCTTCAAGTTTTTCCCTGCATTTTTTGGGGCATTTGTGGAGCAGGATGATGTCCAGATGAAGAAAAAGAGCAGATTTAATCAGATGGCCATATTATCTGCAGGAGTGTTTGCCAACATTTTGACTGCCATACTCTTCCTGATAATTCTTGGATTGTTTTTCTCTCAGGCTTTTGCAGCATCAGGAATAGTTTTCACAGATTATTCATATAGTGTAGTTCCTATTTCAAGCATAACACTAATCAATAATATATCCCTTTCAAATCCAACTATCAATGACATAACTCCTTTGTTAAAGAATGATAGTTTCAATGATATAATAGTAGAAAATATTAGCTATTTAGGAGTAAAGGGATTTTCAAAAGACCAAAAAATAGTAGCGTTATATGATGATGCTCCTGCAATAAACCAAGGATTGGAGTCTATAATTCTGGAAGTAAATGGAGAAAAAATAACAAATATAGAAGAATTCAGGAGCGAACTTTTGAAATATTCTCCAGGTGAAAAAATAACCATAAAGACAATGGGAGAGGAAACAGTTGAGAGAGAAATTATTCTTGGAAAAAATCCTGGCAATGAAAGCCTCCCTTTCCTAGGGGTTCTGACCGTTGCAGACAGCAGCTCTGGTGGATTGCTAAAGAAAATTTCTGTTCTTCTTTTCTTCAAAAATTCAAGCACATATTATGAATCAAAGATTGGAGCTGCTGGAGAATTTATATATTATCTTATTTGGTGGATTTTTCTGATTAATATTCTTGTTGGATTGTTCAACATGCTGCCCCTGGGAATTCTTGATGGGGGGAGATTCTTCTATCTTACAGTAGTATCCATCACAAAAAACGAAAATATTGCAAAAAAAGTTCATAGTTTCTTTGCATATCTGATATTCCTGATATTTTTGGTGTTGATGGTAAGATGGTTGTTCAGTCTCTGATAATTTTCTGAAAAACTGCTGAAAAAAATCACCGTCGGGAAAAATATTTTTATTATTTCAAGATTTTTATTTTTTGGAAAATTTGCAAAAAATATTTAAAGTGTTTTGATTTTATTTTCTCAATTAAAAAGAGGAAAATAAAAAAGAAAAATGGCTAAGAAGAAGACGAAGAAAAAATCTTCAGGAAAGAAGTCTAGCAAAAAGAAGAAGAAAAGATAATTTCCTGAAATTATCACAATAATTTTTATTTTTGTTTAATTTTTACAAATCAATTACTCCTTCTTTTGTCAGTGCAGCAAATCTTATTCCGACAGGGAGATTTATCAAAGCGGAAATAAGGGCCATGTGTTCCTTTCCATCCCCAGAGGCTATGCTCAGGGCAACTTCTGTACCATTTATTTTACCTCTCAATTTGCCGTGGAATTCTTCTTTAAGTTCAGATATTCTTTTATTCAAATCGACTTTTATGAATTCAAATGGTTTTTCAGGGGTGAATTTTTGGGCAAAATCATCTCCGAGGACAATAATTTTATCCCATTCCCCATGTTTTATAAGCCCAGAAACCTGGGCCCAGCTTCCCTTTCCCGATGATAATAATGCAACCAATTCCATTTTTTAGAAACATATCATGCGTTTATAAAAATTATTGTGTTGTTATTTGGATTGTTCAGTAAGTTTTATAAATCAACAAAATCTCACAAATTTACCGATTGAACAACTTCGTTGGCACATATGTTCTAGTGTGCTGGCGTATTAAGTTGGAGGTTAATAAGAACTTTTGAAAAGTTCTTAGACTCAAACCATAAGGAGAAAGAGAACAATGGATTTAAAACAAGATTTGCTGAAAGCTCTTGGAGAGCTCAGAAAAGATGAAAACGCAACAAGAAAGTTTAATCAGACAGTTGACTTAATTATAAATCTGCAAAAGTTCGATGTTAAAAAAAGCAACATAAATCTCTTTTTGGGAATTCCTCACAAAATAAAGGAAAAGAAAGTAGGGGGTTTCCTTGAAATTCAAAGCAAAGATGTTGAAACCATAGCCCCTTCTGAGTTTAAGAATTATTCAGACAAAAAAGACATAAAAAAACTGGCGAACAGATTTGATTTTTTCATTGCACAGGCCAACCTTATGCCAAAGGTCGCAACTGTTTTTGGGAGGGCATTAGGACCTGCTGGAAAAATGCCATCACCCCAGCTTGGAATACTTATGAACGCCGACGAAAAAAGTATCAAAGCACTTAAGGATAAAATAGATGCCAATGTCAAAATCAAGGTAAAAGAATCCAGTGTCAAGCTAGCAATAGGGAAACAGAATATGAAAGATGAGCAGATATCTGATAATGTTTTGGCAGTTTATAATGCACTTCTAAAAGTTCTTCCAAAAGAGAAGGACAATATAAAGAATGTTGAAATAAAATTCACAATGACTAAACCGCAGAAAATTCAAATAAGATAAAAATAAAATGAAAGTTCAAAAAACCAAAAAAGAGAAGGAAACAAAGGCACACGTTTCGGAAAGCAAGATAAATGCAGTGAAGGAACTTAGTGATCTTTTGAAGAAAAACAAAACTGTAATGATTGCTTCGATAAAAAATCTTCCATCTGCCATGTTCCAGGAAATATGCAAGAAGCTAAGAGGAAAGGCCGAAGTGAGGGTGCCGAAGAAGAATCTTATGTTCAAGTCAATTGATTCATCGGGAAATGAATCTGTTCAGAAATTAAAGGAGTATGTAAAAGACAGTGTTGCAATACTTTTCTCAGATATGGACGCCTTTGATCTTGCCGGAGATTTGATAAGAAGCAAGAGTCCGACAAAGGCAAAAACAGGGCAGGAAGCTCTGGATGATATAGAAGTGCAGCCTGGACCAACAGAACTTATTCCTGGACCAGCGATATCAGAACTTGGAGCTTTGGGAATACCTATTCAGATTGAAAAGGGAAAGATTCATATTAAGGAAGCAAAAATAATTGTCAAAAAAGGAGAGAAAATTACTGCAGGAGCTGCGGATGTTATGAGCAAGCTCGATATAAAACCATTTTCAGTCGGATTCATACCTCTTTGTGCTTTTGATGCCAAGGAAAATAAAATCTATCTTGAAATGAAGATAGACCGAGAGGGAACATTAAAGGAATTGAAACAGGCTTATACAAAGACACTTGCATTTGCAATTGAAATAGGTTATGCAAACTCTGAAACAATAAAATTCCTCATTGGAAAAGCAGGGCTACACGAAAAAGCCATTGCGAAATTGATAAGTGGTAATACTGCTGACACAGAAATAAATAAAGAGGTTAATATTAAAACTGCCCCTTCTGATAATTCTAATGATAAAATTGATGGAGTTAACAGTTAAAAACAAATATAATCAAGATGTCACAAATAAATTCAAAATCAAATAAACCCATGGAGGAAATAAAATAATGGAATACGTATACGCTGCACTTTTGCTGCACAAACTTGGCAAAGAAGTCAACGAGCACAACTTAAAAAGCGTTGTGGCAGCTTCTGGCGAGCAGACAGATGAATCAAAAATCAAATCTCTTGTTGCGAGCCTGAAGGGTGTTGACATTGACAAGGAATTGGAAAGCGCAAGTCTGATGGCGGCTGCACCGGCTGCTGGAGCAGGAGCACATAAGGAAGAGAAGAAAGAAGAAAAGAAGGAAGAGAAGCATGAAGCTGCTGCGGAAGGTCTCTCAGCTCTTTTTGGGTGAGTTATTATTTTAGGTTAGCTCAGAAGAGCTCTTTCTAGTTGGCCTTCTGGAAAGATGTATTTGGAATTGGGATTGGCCATGAACTGTTTTATTTCTACAATAATATTTATAATTAATTCATACCTCATAAATGAATGAAAAAGAAGATTATTTTTGGGGTATTGGCTGTGCTGTCATTCGTATCAATACTATTTTTTCCTTCAGATTCAAATGACTGGATATGGTTTGCTTTTCTCGGATTGATTTTTGCAATAGGATGGTATAAGGAGAAGTAAAAATAGTTTCAACACAAACCTTTTTAATTGGTTATTCTTCTGAAAGATTAAGCCTCCGTGGCACAATGGTACTGCGCCGGTCTTGAGTCTGTGGGAGAACCAAGGTTCTCCTGACACTACCTCTCCTTAAGAGAGCAAGTCAACCGGGCCCTATGGGCTTCCAGGTTCGATTCCTGGCGGGGG
>JBBDYV010000043.1:0-1009 GCA_040900515.1 Candidatus Pacearchaeota archaeon
GGTTTTACAAACCCTCGCAGAAAGAGAGCGGGAGATAGTGGAGGAGATAGGGAAGAAAGTATATGAAGGACACCCAGAGGGTTGTAGACATCCCGACAGAGAAATTGTGAACCTCTCCGACATCAAAACATTACTAACCCCTAAGGAAGAATAAATATATGAACATATACAGTCACATTAGTTTCAATCCAAAAATGGAAGGAATACAAGGGGCAATAAATAGATTGGGCGGAAATCCAATATGGTCGCTATCACATATTGTTCCAGTATCAGAATATGAATGTATCGCGGTTTTTGAGGCGTGGGATAGCGAGGCAGACGAAAAATCGTTATTAGGAAAAATCCCAGTAAATAAGACGTTTGAAGGAATCCCTCAATTCAAAGGCATAAAAGAGCAATTAGATAACCTACTAACCCCCACCAAATAAAATAAAATGAAAGAAAAAGAGATCAGGTTTTTGTTAGAGTTGGAATTAAAAAAAATGTGGGGGGAAGAAGTTATCGCGATATATTCACCTCCTCGCGTTAGATATTTTCAGACTGATATTTTCGGCGTTTTTGATGTTGTCACAATAGCGCCTAGTTCGCAGTTGCCCTATTTTATACAGATCACCACGCTTAATCATAGAGCGCATAGATATAAAAAAATTAGGGAATGGCTTTATAAATACAATCTTTATAGTTTTAATTCGGCGTGGCTTTTTTGCTACGATAAAAAGAAAAATATTTTTAAAAAAGAAATTGTTAGTTTAAAAGATTTTACCGGATAAATGCCTTTCACATTTTGGGATTTTGAAAAAGACGGCGATCTGGTGGGATTTTATATTGGCCGATATAAGCAGGTTGGCGCTTTTGGGAAGCCGGTCCACTCTTTTAAGTTAGATAATGGAAATATTGTCCACTCTTGGGGTACAGCTCATTTAAACTTCAAACTTTATGGGATTCCTTTTAAAAGTAAGTTAAAAATTAAGTATCTCGGCAAAAAGATTGAAGATCGCGCCACCTATCC
>JBBDYV010000044.1:0-1008 GCA_040900515.1 Candidatus Pacearchaeota archaeon
TCATTTTTCGATAAGTTAAATTCAGCGACGCACGGAAGCGCAATAACAAAGGAGATAAAGAGATAAAATGACCGAACACGAAGAACATAGCAGAAAAATAGTTATTCCAGGAGAAGTAATTGTTTCCGGAAATGATTATCTTCCCGGAGAAGGAACTGCAAAAAAGGGAAATGACATAGTTGCGTACAGATACGGGCTTGCGGAAGAAGTTGCAAGGCTTGTAAAGGTAATTCCTCTTTCGGGGGTTTATCAGCCAAGAAGAGGAAATGTTGTCATAGGAAAAATCATAAACATAACATTCAACGGATGGCTTCTTGACATTGGCTGCCCAGATAATTCATTCCTTTCGGTGGCGGAATTTCCAAAATTCGTTCACAAGAATGAGCTGGATACAGTTATGAATATTGGAGATATAGCGGTTGCAAAAATAAAAGACGTTAACAGAAAAGCAATTGATTTAACAATGAGACTTAAGGGATTGGGAAAGATTGATGAAGGAATAATAATGAGAGTAAATCCAAACAAAGTTCCAAGAATAATTGGGAAAGAAGGAAGCATGATAACCTTAATAAAAGATGAAACTGGATGTAATATTACCGTCGGACAGAACGGATTCATATGGATAAAGGGAGATAGTGTTGAGAAGGAACTTTTTGCGAAGAAAGCTGTTTCTTTCATAGCAGAGAGATCATTGGTTCATGGTTTGACAGAAGAAGTAAAAAAATGGTTTGGAAAGGAGAAAAAATAAAAATCGTCTAAGCGTAGCCGATTTAAAGGAGAAAAAATAAAATGGCAAGAAATTATAATGAACTTTTAATTAATGTTGAAAAAATAATTAGTGGGATAGAAAGAGCTGCATTAGAAGGAGACAGGGGAGAAGTTGGAAATGGAACATTAGCTTTCACAAAAATTCTTGGAGAGAATCCAGGAGTTTTGCCTATGGATGATTTCAATAGATATACTGAAAGATTTAGATTGGCAACAAAACAGGGGGTTTACTACAGTTAA
>JBBDYV010000045.1:0-6007 GCA_040900515.1 Candidatus Pacearchaeota archaeon
CTCCCTGAATTGTTGTAGAAACTTTGAAATAAATAGGAGAAGAAAATCCCGTATTTCCTGTATCATCTTTTATAGCAGCACAAACCCATCCCGGCTGTGTTACAGAAAATGTATTTCCGGGTGTATAATCAGTATAGGTACTAGAACATGTTGGAGGGGAACTTTGAGAATTACTATAAAATTTATATGCTTTGGTTGCTAAATTACAATCAACATTATCAGAACAAATTGAATCAGCAGTTCCTCCTGTTGGACTAACAATCCAAGTAGTCCCTGCTCCAGTTACAGAAACTGTTGGAGGTGTAGTATCGCTAACTGTAACAATAAGTGTATCTGTAGCCGAATTACCTGCATTATCTATTGTCTGTAATGTTACAGTATAACTTCCAGGGGTTTCATAACCTCCTGTTAAAGTTGGATTTTGTCCTGTCAAATCAGGGCTATTAAAATCAACACCATCATTATTATCAATGTCCCATTTATAACTTGCTATTCCACTTCCTCCTGTATCTGTTGAACCACTTCCATCGAAAATAACATCTGTATTTTCATTAACTGTTTGGTCCGTTCCCGCATTTGCGGTTGGCGCAGTTGTATCAACAGTTGTAGTAGTATCAGCAATTATAGGAGCACCCTCAACATTTCCTGCTTTATCAGTTGCTATAGTATAAAATTCATATAATCCATCGCCTATAGAAGTAAATGAAATTGGAGAAGATGTAAATGTTATTCCGTATTTTGTCCATGTTCCGCCATCTTTTCTATACCATAATTCAACAAAATCGGGATTTGCGTCAGTTACAGTGAAAGGAACATTAAATGTTAGAGAATTTTGATAATTACTTAAAGGTCCAGAAGAAGAGGTTGGTGCAGTATTATCTACAGTGAAAGTAGAGCTAGAATCAGCGTCTGGCGCTCCGGGAGAACTTCCAGATTCAAAAACCTGAATTAAAAAGTTAGAACCATCTGGAGCAGTAGTAGTATCCCAAAACTGAGATCTTGTAGTATGAAATAACGTTTCCGCAATTATTGTCCAACTTGCTCCGCCATCAGAAGAATATCTCACATCAAATCTATCAGTGGATTGGCTTCCCACCACAGTCCATGTAATTGTAACCCCATCGCTAACATATTCTCCCCCATTTGGAAAAGTAAGAGTAACGCTTGTTGCAGCACTGACCATCCCAAGAACACCGAAGGTGAATGTTATTAAAAGAAGCGGGAGAATTAAACTCTTTTTTAATTCCATACTTCTGTTCAAAAACAAACGCTATTTAAATATTTTTGTGATAGAAAGGGTTATTTCCCAGTAACTACTTTATGTTATCCCTTTCGATTAATGAACTGGATTTTGGCGATTTATGCTATTTTATATATACCTATTATTATTCTCTAATTGGTATTGCTTTTTCCTTCCAAATCCTTCAATTAAAAGACTTGAATAAATCAAAATAGCAAAACCTAAATAAAGAGTTATAATCCTAAAGAATGGAAGATTAGCTAAACGATTATCAGTCCAAAAATAGTATAAAATAACTGCTGAGGAAATAATAGCAACAGAAAATATCTGCCAAATAATTCCATTATAATCGTCACCTTCTAACATCCCTTTTCTTACGATTGCTTATTTAAAAGAATTATTGCACTATCTCTACTTCTTCAAAGCCTTCATCCACAAAAGCACAAACCATGCTATCACAAATGAAAGTGCGACAAATCCACATATAAGCCACAAAAGCTGGAATATATCCATCCAAAACTCTCCTGATACCAACTGATTAAGCCCGAAGAACACCAACCCCAAAATCGCAAAAGTTATAATATTCCTTACAACGAGTTTTGTTTTGTCAGAATTTGATCTCAAGCCTCCAGACCTCGAAGAAATATGCCGTGTCCTACTTCTTTTACTCCTCTTTTTAGCCATTAAATATAGAGGCTAAAGTAGTTTTTAAGGATTTCGGAAGCTATATTTTAATTATAACAAAAACTGCTAATTTAAACCCATCTCTCTGAAATTGTGTATTGTAGTTAATTTTTTCCATCACGGCTCATAGTCATTCTGTGAATTGTTTTCAATAGCTTTGCTCGTTATTCCTTGTATATTTCCAAATGCAGAGCCAAGCCATGAAAAATAAATTCCCACTGCATTTGAAACCCCCTTAAAATCCCCTAAGTCAACATCTGTGTTTTCAAAAGCAAGATTATATGTGAAATATCCAAAAATGCTTACTGCTATGAGAAAAAAAGCAATCAGCTTATACTTTGACTTCTTCATTTTCGCAACAAGCCATATCAAAACAAAGTGTGAGAGGGCAAAAAACAAAATTCCTTTAAACTCCATAAATAAAAAAAACAAACGGCGTATAAAAAAGTTTCTAAAGTAAAATAAATAAAGGACAAATCCCAAAAATATTCATGACAGATGGTGTGAAAAGAAAAATTCAAGAACTTCTTTCTCTCGCAAATGTAAAAATAAATGGTAGACAGCAGGGGGACATTCAAGTTCATAATGAAGATTTCTACAGGCGTGTTCTTTCTAAGGGAGCATTGGGGCTGGGAGAATCTTATATGGATGGTTGGTGGGATGCAAAAAAGCTTGATGAATTTTTTTACAAGATATTGAAAGCTGAACTTGATAAAAAAGTAAAGACCGCTTCTTTTTTATTTCAATCAATAAAATCTGCGTTGATGAACCCCCAAAGCAGAAGCGGCTCAAGGAAAGTAGCCGAGCAGCATTATGATTTAAGCACAGAACTCTATGAATCATTTTTGGATCCATATAACCAATATACATGCGGGTATTTCAAGAGCACAAATAATCTGAATAAAGCACAGGAGCAAAAGCTTGATTTAATCTGCAAAAAACTGCAGCTGACTCCTAAAGACAAGGTTCTGGATATAGGTTGCGGGTGGGGGGGTTTTGCAAAATTCGCTGCAAAAAATTATGGATGCCATGTGACGGGAATAACCATATCAGATGAGCAGGCAAAATACGCAAGAAAATTCACAAAAGGACTACGAGTAAAAATCAGGAAACAAGATTATAGAGACTTAAAAGAAAAATTTGATAAAATACTTATATGTGGGATGATAGAGCATGTCGGCTATAAAAATTACAGAACAATAATGGAAATTGTTCATAAATGTTTGAAAGAAGATGGGTTATTTTTATTGCACACAATAGGGGGAAATACTGCTGCAAAATCCAACAATGCATGGACAGAAAAATACATTTTCCCCAACAGCATGACACCTTCCGCATCCCAATTATCAAAAGCCTATGAAGGATTATTTGTGATGGAAGATTGGCATAATTTCAGCGCACATTACGACAAGACATTAATGGCATGGCACAAGAATTTCAGCAGAAACTGGAAAAGGTTCAGTAAAAAACATCCCGAATACGATGCACGTTTCAAAAGAATGTGGAATTATTATTTGCTGTCAAGTGCAGGCGGATTTCGTTCGAGAAAAAGCCAGTTATGGCAGATTGTCCTGTCAAAAAACGGAATTCCTGGCGGTTACGAGTCTGTGAGGTAATCCTACTAACAATCAAAATTGGGACGATATTCTTTGACAATTCCTTTTGCCCAATTAACCAATCTATCTTGTGGTTTAAGAGTATAAAATTCGTGCCTATATGGTTTTCCGGCATGTCCCCATACCCATCTGCCATCTTTATCTTCCCCTATTTTCTTTTCACCATCAACATCTTCAAGATATCTTTCAATATCAGAAATGTTTGTGATTTTTTCAAATGGACCGCCACTTCCCATCCTATGATATCCAAAAAAAGGTTTTGTTGTAAGGATATATGAAGCATGCATAATTGTTCCTGAGTTTGAAAGAGAAATAAGTAGAGAATTATCAATAGGGGCAATAGAATGCATCATTCTTTTCAAAGCATTTCTTGTCCTAAGATTGTCTTCTTTCCCATTTCCTCCATTAAAAACAACAACATCATAAGGCAAAACTCCCAACAAAAAGAAACTGGTTCCTTGGCAGTTAGGGTCAAGTTTTTTCCCTCCGCTCGCAAAAGCCACCCTTTCTCCAAAAGCTAAGTCAGATCTTTTCCAAACTAAATAATTATAAGATTTAGGTTGCCAGTCAAGTTTCGACATTTTTTAAAAATAAAAAGCAAATTTATAAAGATTATTATAACAGCCCCACCAGGATTGATTTGGTGCAGCTGCGACGAATCAGGTCGAGCGGATGTGATGCCTCGTTCGAATCCAATAGCCCCACCAGGATTCGAACCTGGGTCACAGCCTTACTCCCGACTTCGCACGGGAACGTTACAAACCAATTACTCCCTACCACGAAATCACTCGTCCAGAGGGCTGTATCTTTGACCACTAGACCATGGGGCTTTTTATGTTAAAAAAGAGATGGAAATCATTTATAAGAGTTTTGATAACTTTGTTGAGAATTTTATGATAACAAATAATAATTTCCCGGATAATCTGATAAATAGTTAATAAAAACTCCCCAATTAAATTTTAAACCGTATAAATCAGAGAAATCAAAGTCTCAGTTTCACATCCGCAGCCGTCTTTGGGTTTTTATCATGCTGATCCATATCCCCTCTCATAAGGCAGTCAAAACAAGTATGAACACTTCCATCTTTTTCCTTCACTATCCCTGTTCCCTTACACTTCGGACAATCTGGTCTTCCACTCATCTTTTTTCAATGAGTTTTCTGTATTTAAGCATTATGTCAATTCTGTTATAATATAAATTCGGGAAAAGATTAAATTTAAATACAAGAAAGATATTATATAGATATGGTAGACTGGAATTGTAAAAATTCCGTCAAACCACTTTAATAAATTAAAATGGTAGAAAAAGTAAAGGCAAAAGTTTCCAAAGTTCCCGCAAGTGAAAAAGAAGTGGGCTCAGTTTCAGGATGGTTCAGCCATGTTGGTGTTGCCGCAATAAAACTCTCTGCACCTTTAAAAATTGGAGACACTGTCCATATAAAAGGACAAACAACGGACTTAACTGAAAAAGTGACAAGTATGCAGATTGAGAACAAAGTTGTTAAGGAAGCAAAGAAAGGGGACCATATTGGCATAAAGATAAAGGGTAAGGTAAGACCAAACGACAAAGTCTTTCTGGCTAAATAACGCCACTCACTTTCAAACTCGTTCACTGATCAAAATATTCTTAATAATAAACAAGGCACAAATTTGGGAAAGTGGTTTCTAGATTAAGGGTAAATGCTTCTAAAAACATTTTTATATAACATTTCTTATTAATGAATCATGCCACATCAACATATTCAGAAAATTCTAAAGGAACACTCACCAGAAGGTGTTCATAAAGCAAAAAGACTTCTCTCGTTTAAGTACCCAAAATTAATGCTTCTGGTAGCCGCAATTGTACTTGCTTATTATGTTTTCAAACTTCCAAGTGTAAAAATTTTTGTATCTGGGCTGCAGGTTAACTACATCAGCGATTTTATTGCAGGAATATTATTCTCATTCGGATTCACAACTCCTTTCAGCATAGGATACTTCATAACAACAACTCCAGCAAATATTTTAATCACAAGTCTTATTGCAGGAGTTGGCTCAGTCATAGGAGATATGATAATATTCAGAACAATAAAAATATCCTTCATGGATGAATTCAAAAAACTTGAAAAGAAGAAAGCTATAAGAAAAATAGGGGAAATAATAAAAAATAATCCTCATGTTTTGATAAGGCATTATCTTGTTTACATATTTGCGGGAATAATACTTGCATCTCCGCTCCCTGATGAGCTTGGGGTTTCAATGCTTGCCGGTTTAACAACAATAAAGCCCAAGATATTTATGGCTCTTAGTTTCATACTTCATGTAATCGGATTTTATGCAATAATGTGGATTGCAGGATAACATAACCCTTCCGGCATTTATATTAAACGACGTTACTTTTTTAAATTCAAAATTGGTTGAACTTTCAAAGCCTTAAGCTGACCACGCATGGGCAGTTTAGGACGAATACGAAGTATGAGCCCCTGTAG
>JBBDYV010000046.1:0-5960 GCA_040900515.1 Candidatus Pacearchaeota archaeon
GCGGCTGATTCTGCTTCTGTTATGGAAAAGAGCGGGGCTGAAATACAAACATCAATAAATCCAAGCGAACAGGAAGTTAGTGCAACAGTAGTTGCTGTTTTCAGAATAAGATAATTCTGGGGGGAATATAGATTGGAAGAGGATGATGTGTAAAATGTGTTATATAAGATATTCTTGATACAACCGTTTAACAATTTAATTTGAAACTAAATGGATTATTCTCATTATTTGTATAAGAAACTATTATATATCTTGCAAAATTTGGTTTCTTATGGTAAGCTCAATAGGAAAGGCAAAACCGGGAAGAAACCAGCCTGACACGACGAACAAGCACAAAGTTCAGGTTCATGAGCTGATAAGCCAGATTATTAATGATGCCGATGTAATCCTTGAGGTCCTTGATGCAAGATTTATTGAAAAGACAAGAAACAAAGATATAGAAGATAGGATTAAAAAAACAGGGAAGAAATTGGTTTATATTTTCAACAAATCAGATCTGGTAGATATTAAAAAAATAAAATCTTCTCAAGAAACAAATTCGTTAAAACCAAATCTTTTCTTTTCGAACAAAGACAGGAAGAGTGGAGCAATTCTGAAGCGTATGATAAAGATATTTGCCCATCAGCTGAAACAAGACAAAAGAGATGTAAGCATTGGAATTATTGGATACCCCAACACCGGAAAAAGTTCACTCATCAATCTTCTTATAGGAAGGAAAGTGGCAAGAACGTCTCCTGAGGCGGGATACACAAAGGGGCTGCAGAAAGTAAAAATCACAAAGGGAATTTATCTCATTGACACTCCTGGAATTGTTCCTGAAAAAGATAAAACTTCAATAAATCCGGCTCTTGCAACAAAACATTCAACTATTGGATCTATAACCTGGGACAAAACAAGAAATCCTGATATGGTTATTGCAAGAATTATGGAAGAGTATCCAAATATAATTGAGAGCCATTACGGGATTGATGCAAAAGGGGATGCTGAAATGTTAATTGAAGAGATTGGAAAAAGACTCCATTATCTTATCAAAGGCGGAGAAATCGATGAAATGAGGACTGCAAGACAGATTCTTAAAGACTGGCAGGAAGGTAAAATTAGGATAAACTAATTCCCCAAAAAATCGTCCAAGCGTTGCCAATTTAAGGTAAAATTAGGATAAACTAATTTCCCAAAAAATCATCTGGGCTTTGCCAATTTTTCCTTTTCAAGTGCTTTTTCCAGTTTTGATATGTTCAAGGTATCATGAAAGACTTTTCTCATGTTGAATGCAGGGGCTTTTTCTATTATTGTTTTTTTTATTTCTGGGTTGTATCCTTTTTTAAGAAATTTTCGGGCTTTATTCAATGCTTCTTCAGGAGAAAATATAGGATGTCCAAATGTGGGAGTGATATATCCTGATTCTGTTTTCAAAGAAATGTGATAAAAAATTTCCCAAACATTTCCAGAACGTATGTCTCTTGGGTTTTGTTCGTTGTATTTTGTTTTTAATGGCATCTTTTGCAAAAACTTCATGACAAAAACATTTTTAAGAATTAAGGTTATAGAGAATATATTAACTAAAATGCAAATAAAGATTAAAAAGAAAACAGCAATATTTTTAATGTCAGTATTTGTCCTAGCAATAATAATAACAGGAGTTTTAACGGTATCAAACATGGCAAAAAAAGTAAAACTTGAAACAACACACGGAGAAATTGTAATCGAACTTTACAAAGACATGCCTATAACAGCAGGAAACTTTGAAAAATTAGTCAGCCAGGGATTTTATGATGGAGTTATTTTTCATAGGATTATTGATGGTTTTATGATTCAAGGCGGTGACCCCACAGGAACTGGAATGGGGGGTCCTGGTTACAAAATAAAGGATGAATTCTCAGACAATGATGAACACAATGAAAACAACAGGGGAACAATTTCAATGGCAAATGCCGGGCCAAATACAGGAGGCTCGCAATTTTTCATAAACCTTGTTAATAATAATTTCCTTGATGGAAAACATCCTGTTTTTGGAAAAGTCATAGAAGGGATGGATGTTATTGATGCAATAGCAAAAGTGGAAACAGATGCAAATGACAAGCCACTTGAAGAAGTAAGAATAATCAAAGCAAGCCTTCTTTGATTTTTAAAAAGAAATATCCTGTCTTTTTGTGAATCCTTCGTTTTGTTGCAGTTTTTTTACACTGTTTAAAACTCTTATATCTGGTGAAAGAATCTTTACATTATCATAAGGAGAACGCAATGCTCTGTAAATTCTTTGGAGAAAACCACGCCATGCCTTGTCTTTATAAAATTCCCAATAATAAGCAGGATGTGTCTTTTGAAGAACCTTCCAGAAAGTATCACTTACATTAGGATTTGGATATTTTGTAAAAATAATTGAGTTGCACATCTCTCCAGGAAAGTCAATTCCTCTCGTGCATTTTGTTGTGAAGAGTTCCTTTATTTTACCTTTTTTGAAACTTAAGATTGCTTGTCCTTCCTTATCTTCTTTTTGGTCTGATTTTAATTTCTCTGAGCTGATTAAATTTTTTATTCCAAAAGAAGCAATCTCTTCTTCTGTGGGCAGGTCTTTGAAAGCATTTACATGAATTAAAACAGGAGGTATTGCATGTTCCATACATTTTTCCAATGCTTTTAGATAATCTTCCCTTGAATGTTTGTTGGAAACAAAGGTTGAGTATTTACAGTCAAATTCGTTTCCTGTTGCAATTATTTCAGTTGAGCCAAAGTTCAGCTCTTCTGCTTTTACAATTTTAAAATCATCAATTTGGAAGATATTTTTTATTATGTTTTCTGAATGCAGTGTTCCGGACATAAAAACAAGAGCTTTAGTCTTGTTTAGCAAATCTTTTAATTTTCCGGATATATCTGTGCTTACAAGCCTTATGAGTATATTCCCTTCATCATTTTTCCTGTAAGTTAAATATATTTTTTCAAAGGAATGTTCAAACATTTTTGCAGTCTCAAGAGCTTTGTTAAGGTAATTGAGTTCATCCAATGTGATTTCAGATTCAAGATCAATACCTGAATTAAATTCCTGCAAAAGTTCCTTTATTTTTGTTTCGGATATATGAAAAACGTCATCTTCCCTTATTCCTGTTGCTCTTTTATTCTGTTCCTCAAGCTCAAGAAGTTTCTTTATTTTGTCTAATGATTTTACAGCCAGATTTGAATCGGGGGAAAACCCACGGGCAGAAGCCATAAGTCTTGAAAGGTTCAATTCATCTTGATGGAAGAATTCATCAAGAAACTCATCTGCTTCATCAATAATATCTGCTTCAGTAAGCGGTTTTCTTCCAAGAGACATTTCCGCTATATATTTTGCTGAATTAAATATTGTAACGTCAGCATCTCTATAAGCAAGATATTGGTCATAATATGAACAACCTTCTTTTCTATGGTAAAATGTGTGTTCCTCCCCATTTACTCCGTTGTATTTTATTCTTTTTGCATCTGTCAATGATTTAAATTCAAATGCCGAGGGGAGAATAGGGCTCCAATAGGGATTTGATGCTGCGACAGTAAACCTCCTTACATTTTCAAGTGTTAAGTTTCCAACGTTGCTTAGAAAAGGATTTTGTTTTACATATTCCATTATTTTTCCATAATTTTTTTCGGTTATCTTTATGTTTTCAGGCAACAAAGGATCTGCACATGAAACACCCGGATTAATTATTGAATCATGATTATCTCTTCCTGTAATCATTGCTATTTTCATTTTCCTTCCATTTGGTTTTATAAGATATTTCTTTGTGATGTAATCTTCTTCATATTGTTTTTGTAATGTTTTCACTGGAACAACTATTGAAGATTTCCCAAGGACTCTTGCAATGTTTAATGCAATTGCTGATTTTCCTGTTCCGCATGTTCCATGTATAAAAATTACTTTGTGACTTTTGTCTTTCACAAGTTCAACAACTTCTTTTACAATATCTTCCTGTGTTTTTCCGTTTGTAAATTTTAAAGGATGAAGTTTTATTTTTTCCGCCTTTTCATTGTCTGAATATAAACTCCAGTATTTTTCTGAAAGAATAGTGCCTACTTCTTTTTCTTCCTTGAGAAATTCCAAAGAAGCTGATGTTTTCAATGGTTCTTTTTCAGCCCTTTCTTTGTAAATTCCCCTATTTCCGCCTTTTCCAGAAGAAAATTCATCAAAGGTAAGGTTTCTTGCCTTGTCCTGCTTTACAGGCCTTCCATTTGCATCAAAAAGAAGTTTTCCCATATATTGATTTTAGAACCAATGCTTTAAAGAGATTGCGGGGAAAATACAATTAAATTTATGCTGTTTTCTTTTTTCCTTTCCTGCTCTTTTTATTCCTTGAGAAAATATCAACCAGCCTGTCATCGGCTTTTGTGCCAGCTGAAACCGCACCAGATTTTGTTCTCACAGCACTTTGCCTTACAATTTCCTCAACCTGTTCCTTAATTGTAAGAATGTTTTTCTTTGCTCTCTTGCCTATTATTTTTTGAACTTCTGCATCTATCGAGATTGTTACTGTTGGCATAAATGACTGAAGAAAGAGAGATATAAAAAAGTTTGTAAAAAAGAAAAATATTTGTTTTGAACTCATCCTTTCAATATGCTTTTTCCATCAACCTTTATGTCTGAAATCTGTCCCCTTATTATATCAAAGTCCGAGTGCTGCATTTTTATGTAACCAGATATGGGAATGTTATTGTAGCATATTGCATGGATTTTTTTGAAATTTTTTATTATCGGATTTTTGAAATCTACCCCAACAACAAGAAAATCATCCAATCCATTGAGCTGGCCGTAATCAAGCTCTATTTTTGGGGAATGTTTTGCGTTTGCAACCATGTCAAAGCTGTTTGGCTTTTTTCCGTTGAGTATTTCAAATGCAATGGAAAGGGGATTGTGAAGAGGAATTCTCCCCCTTAAAATTGCAAAATCTTCTCCGTTCATTGTTACTTTGTTTCTCTCTTTGACATATTCTCTTTGTGTTGTTTCAGGGTTACCTCTTAATGGTATTCCTTCCCTGTATTTTTTCCATTCAAAATTTGGATCAAGTTCAAGATATGTTCTGATATTTTCCAGGTCAGATATTCTGCTGTATTTTCCCCTTGAGCCAAATATATTAAGAAAAGACGTGGTAAAGAAAAGTCCGATATCTATTGTGAACTTAAAATCATCTATTCCCATATCCATTATCCTGGCATCTTTGTCAAAATTTATCGAGCCATAGCCTATGCTGCTTTCGGAAACATCCCGAAATATTTCATAAACCAAAGAGATATTGTTTTCTTTGTATGGCTTCAGAGATTTCATCTGTTTTAGAAGAAATGGGGAGAGGGTTGATGATTTCAGAACTTTTTCTCTGACTTTAATTTCCAAATCAGATTCAACTGCAAAGGAGCTGTTAACATCAAAAAGCACAGATGCTCCTGCGGATGCAATTAAGTATAAAGCCTTTCTTCTATCCATCCAAAGAAATATGAAAATACTTTTATAAGGTTTTATGGGCAAAAGAACAAGTCAGTTGAAGTGGTAGTTTTGTTCCATAACACTCAACTTTGTAAGGATAATTTCATGAGTAGAATAATAGATTGGTTTTGTGTCTTTCTGGGTTTTAATGGCCACAATCATATGATCTTCAAGAAAATAATAATTGGCTATAATTCCAATACTTTCCAAACCGCGGTTAATTAAACGAACAGAGTCATTAAGACTGAGGGGAATTCCAAGGGAATCTTCGAGTTTTAGAGGAAATATTTTCGACTCAGACATTCTATATAAAGAGTATTTTAATTTTTAAGGGTTGTTATGATAAGGTATTAATGTAAAAGACAAACAGGTTAACATAAAATAAATTTCAAGAAAAGGTGTTTTAGATTATTTTAATAAATATCAATTTCATCTATGAGGGCATCCGGCCCAACAACAAGGCCTCCGCATACCACCAAGCATCTTTGACTTTGCTTTCCCAAGCCTTATTCCC
>JBBDYV010000047.1:0-5841 GCA_040900515.1 Candidatus Pacearchaeota archaeon
CAATAAGCCATGGAGTATGTGCCTTTATCTCATCAGGAAGTGGCCCTCTGTTTTCAGGAGGCCTATATTTCAAAATATTACAGACATAAACGTTCTCCAAACTCAATCCTACTTTCCCAAGCAAGGCATCCAGATTCTTTCCTGCAGCTCCCACGAAGGGCAAACCCTGCTCGTCTTCATTTCTTCCTGGGGCTTCTCCAACAAACACTATCTCTGCATTAGGATTTCCCTTTCCAAAAACCAAATTTTTTGCGTTTTCCTTCAATGGCAGATCAGCTTTTCTACATTCCTCTTCAATTGCCTTAATGCTTTCAGCAGCCATAAATAAATTAAAACAAAACTATTTTTAAGAGTTTAGATAATCTCTTATCTTCTCTTTCTTTTCATAAAATACCAAAGAGCAATCAACACAACGGCTATTACCAAAACCCATAGCCAAGTGTTTCCGCTCTTTCCTGCAACCGCCCCTGTTCCATCATCAATTGTTCCTTCATCACCTGTTGCTGTTGTGGTTTCCTCTGCAATTGCAAAGTAGCTGAATGATGTCAACTTCACATTATAGTAATAATATAGTGTGTCTTCAGAAGCATAAGATGTTGACAGCTGATTCCACTTACTGTTAGATTCATCAAACTTGTATACTGCAATCTCATCTTTCCCAAGATTGTTGCTTGAAGCCCATGATTTTTCAACTTTAAACTGGACTGTCGCCTTATCTAAATTACCTTCCAAATTCTCAGCATCTATCTGCATGTATTGGTAAACTTTTCCTGACTTTGATACAGAAACTTCTGCAGGTTTTCCGTCATACTTTGTAACTGTGATTTTTACATTCTGCGCTTCATTGTTAACTGTAATCTCTATTTGCTTGATTCCAAATTCATTGCTGAAATCCTTCATTATTATTGCAGCTCCTGGAGTTATCTTTGTCCAGGAATGCTTTCTTTCAGGGTTTGAAGGACCAGTGCTACTCCTACCACCCGTCGCAAGAATAGTATATGTCTCTGTGTCACTTGCCGTATTTCCTGCATTATCTGTAACAGCGCAAGTATATGTGAAAGTTCCTATTGTTACAGGGATGTTTGTTCCTTCTGGAGAATTGGATGTTCCTGTTGAACTTGCAACTCCTGAATCAGTTACTCCGGAATCTGTTCCAGAACATGTGCATGGAAATGCTTGGCTTGCATATGTATCTTTGGTGCATGTTGCCGTTGCAGTTGGGTTAGTTGATTCATCTATTGTTGCCAAGCTAGAATTGTAAGGCAACGCAGAAAATTGCAACCCGGTCAATGTATCATAAGACCCATTTCCAATCCCCGTAACATTTGCTCCAACAGTCACATTATAAGTTGCTGATGAATTCAAAGTGAACTTGACAGTGAAATTAGCAGAGTTTGAAACATTAGATACATTCAATCCTATTGTCACATTGACTGGAGATGTTGTGAAAGAATCATTATAGTAAACACTGGCTCCATTTGTTACAGAAACATTTGTAACATTTTTTATTCCCGAATATGCTCTGTTCCCGTAATATTTATCAGAACACTTGTTACGTTGCTTACATTGCTGGAATTTGCATGGCTTGTACTAGATACATTAAATGCAATTAAACTTATTATATCTCCTGCCGAAGCCGTTGATGGCACTAAATTCCACGATGCAGCAAATACAACATAAGCTGATAAAATCAGAAACAATGCAAAAAAACCTACTGCAAGCTTAGCCTCTTTTTTCATTCTCAACCTCTTCTCACTTCATAGAATCCAGCATTTATAAATGTTTTTTTGGATTATCGAAAATTTTACTCTTCTTCATCCCCATCAATAACCCCTTTATCACTTACAAAGAAAATGCATTCATTATCTGGAAGATTTGGGCTGTCAATAAGTTTTGCAACTCTTGATTTTTGTTTTCCCCTTCTTAGATATATTCTATATGTTGAATTATGCACGATAAATCCGTTTGCAATATAATTTTCACCCTTAGGCACAGCAAAATCATAAAGAACTTCTTTTTTATCATTCTCTAAAACCTTTATCTCTCTGATTTTTTCAAACCTTACAACCCCCCGCAAGAGATTTTCAATAAAAAACATCTTCTGTTTTATTTGCCTGTCATTTATTTTACAGTTCATTAAAGCATTAAACGCTTTCTCTAATTCTTTCTTACTCACCCACTTATAGCTTTCAGGTCTTGGCTTAATAACTTTCGAAGAACTAATCCCTAAAGATTCCAATAATTCTTTTAACTCACTCCTTCTAACCGGCACCATTTCATAAGAATAAGTTTCTTCAGTTTTTTTGAAATGCTCTAATAATTTTTTTTGCTTGTCCTCTGCCGTAAAACCTATCTGCAAATAACCTCTAACATCTTTATCAATAATTCTTAATACATTTATTTTCTTTTTTCCAATATCAAATTTTATTGTACTTCTGATGCCAAATCTTAAAAGGAATAACTGCAAATATCTTAAAATCTGTTTTTCTTTTTGCGCCACAGTAATGTGTGCTCTTTTTTTATCAATATGTCCCTCTGCATCAATAAATCCTTTAATAAACGCCGAAATAGTTTCTTCTTTTGATTTTCCTATTTCCTGAAGAATTGTCGGAATCATTAATTCAAATAATCCTGCTATTTCCTTTGAATTAATATTTAAGGTATAGCAATTTTTATCAGACATCTTTTTTATATTTCCGCTTATATTAAACGTCTGCTTGAATAATGCATTATAATGATGCAGAACATCTGCCCTTTCATCCCTAAATCTTAAACCCCCTTCCTCAAAATTTCCGTCACCTATAAAATAGCCAAATATTTGTGCAAATTGAGAAGTCAAAAATTCAGGCACCATTAAATTTCTATGTTTATGGCTAAAAACAGGCTCAAGCTTAAGAAGTTGCTGACTTCCAAAATAAGAACTTAAATTGCAAATAACATCGGTTGAAGTAGGATATTCCTGATTCAGAATTCTTCTAAAATGTCTTGGCTTAATTCCAACTTTCTGACAGATTTCTTTTCTTGTAATATTCTCATCAGCAAGTTTATTTTTTATCAACTGCCCAGACTCTTTTGAAATTTTGCCAATTATTTTTATTTTAAACTTTGGAATTTCCCTGTCTTCCCCCCCTATTCCTACCTTCGCAACCTGCGCTACAAAACCCCCAACCTTTAAATCTTTGGCTTCTTTTTCTACGATATTAAAATTTTCAACACTGAAAAACCTGTGTAAATCAGAGCATTTAATCTGGCCATTTGTTTTAATTTCATAAATATTCTTTACATCGGAGTTTGCAAAAACTTTTTCATTTTTATCTGCATTTATCTGCAACTTTTTGAAATCCCCGGATAAAACTTCTTTCCCTTCTTCCATTTTACTAATTTCAAGAATTTCCCCATCAGCTAACTGTATCAATGAATTCCCTATCAGACAGGCATGTCCTACAATATGCCCGCCTATTGCAGTTGTGGGATCACCAAACATCTGAGCTGGGTTTGCCATGACTTGGTTTGTCACATAAACTGCAAGGTTGTTTGTCTCCGCAAGTTTCATTAAATCATGCATATACCTGTTCAATTTCTGCTGCCTATCTGCCAACTGCCCCCTTCCAGCAAACTCGGCCCTGAAATGAGCTGTCAAAGAATCTATAATAATAAGTTTTATAGGTTCTCCATTTTTAATCATCTCTGAAACTTTTTCCAGCAAAAGCATCTGATGATCTGAGTTAAAGGCCCTTGCAACAAAAATATTTTTCAAAACTTTCTCTGGATTTGCACCAAGCCCTTCTGCTATCTGTTTTATTCTTGCAGGCCTGAATGTCCCTTCTGTGTCTATGAAAACGCATTTTCCATTTGCTCCACCGCTTTCAACGGGCAGTTGAACATTTACAGCAAGTGTTGAACCAAGCTGCGTTTTTCCGCTTCCATAAGCCCCGAAAGCCTCCGTAACCGCTCTGCTTTCAACCCCTCTTCCTCCCAGAAGTGCATTAAAATTTTTGCTTCCCGTTGTAATGTAACTTATTGACTTTCTCCTTTCAGCAAATTCCAGTGCGTCAGTGAAACCAAGATCAAGCATTTTTCTTGCTGCCTGTATTGCCTTTCTTGCAACAGCAGGGCTTATCCCAGCAGTATCACCCAATTCGGAAGGAGACATTACAGCCAAAGTCATCAAATCATAAACTCCTGCAGATTCAAGCTTTGAAGAAACAGCGGGACCAATACCTGGAAGATCTGTAAGTTTCAGCTCTTTTTGACTTTTATCCTCAGTATCATCTTTATCATCTTTATCATCTTTAGCGGACATAAAAAAATCAACACCTGTCTGTTTATAAAGATTTTTTGTCTCTGTGATATATATTAAAGAATTAACCTTTAACTATTTATTAACATAAAAATCAGGGGGTTTCTTGAGTTGTAACATAATTTAGATAATATGTTTGCCCTTATCACTTTTTCCAGTCAAATTTTCATCCACTCTATATTCTTCCCATCTTACCTTCTTCTTTTCCACGGCTTCCTTAAGGCTTTTTTCAACAAGGGAAGTTTTTGACTTTCCAGTCTTGACTTCAACGAAAACAACTTCATCTATCTTCTTTTCATCAAGTCCTTTAAACACAATCAGGTCAACAGGTTTTCCCATAAACCTGCATTCGGTTGGAAGATAAGGAAAACCAGGGAGAAAGGGAGCAATTTGTTCTGAAAATTGCCCTCCTAGAACTGCCCTTGATCTTTCCACGGCATCCTTCCTATGACCAGGGAGTAAATTTTCCCAATGTCTGTCTCTTCTTAAACCTCCAATAGAATTTCCAATCCAAAAGGCAACTGCCAATAAAATAAGAATTAATATAATTGTTAAAACATCCATTTTACTTCAGCAGATAATTTGAACTTAAGATATAAACTTTATCATTATAAAAGTCTGTCAAATTAAATTTTTTAGTTAACCTGCTTTAAGAATAACATAAATTATCCTGCCATTGCCTATCCTTTCTGAATGCTCTGGTTTTATACCCAAAATAATAAGCCAGAACAATTCCAGCAAGAAAAACTGCCAAGAATAAGATTATTGTTGTAGCTTCAATCATTTTTTATATGATGCGACCGATCGTCACATTAAATTCTTTAGCAGAGCTAGCAATAGCTTTTCCGGAAAAATCAGTTGCAGTAACATTTACTCTATAAATCCCTGTTTGAGGAATCTCCACATTTTTTCCGTTGAACAATTCTGTCAGATTTAGACTTTCTCCAGGCAAAAGAACATACCTATCGTTGGCAAGACCATAATATTCTTGCCATACATTGCCATTGCTTTCAAATCTTTGAATCTTAATTGATAAGACCATTTCAACACTTCCTTTTCCAAGATTTTCTATTTTTGAAGTATTAGATATATCTTGCTTGGTATTTCCGTCACAATCATAACATCCAGTGTGCTGTGCATCGTGTTGGAATTGTGGCCATGAGTCGTTTCCAGTTTGCCCATGTAAATTATAAACAAATGCTGTTCCTCTCCAAGTTCCAAGGATTAGTTCATTTGTTCCATCATTATTCAAATCACTAGCTGAAGCAATATTACCAAAAATATTATCATCCAAATACTTTGGGAACCCTTCAGTAATTGTTCCATCATAATTTATGACATAAAGAGCACCTAATCCATTTACATACCAACCTCCTGCAAAGGAATTGGCAGAAATTTCCATCTCTGGGTCATCATCCATATTTGATATAGTAGGTATTCCAGAAAATCCAGTTTTAAAGTTAATATAATCTCCACAAACAGGAAAATTATTTAAAGAAATTCCTTTATTATCATAGACAAATAAACAAGATAAAGGCCAA
>JBBDYV010000048.1:0-5712 GCA_040900515.1 Candidatus Pacearchaeota archaeon
CCTTCAAGTAATTCCTTGCTTCCAGCAGGATAAATTTCCCCGCAATGAACGCATCTGTGTGCCACGATTTATGCAAGGAAGTTATTAGTTAAAAACATTTCGTAAAAAAGAGTTATATTAGCACGGAAAAAATCTGCGGGTATATTATAATTAATTTGCAAAAATATAAAATTTCCCCTATTTATTCAGCAGCAGTTCAATCTTTCTTGGGTTCTTCTTGATTTCCTTCACAATAGTTGCGGGTCCTATTATTGTCAGCGAGCCAAGATCTCCACCTGAAATCGCATTTGCAATATTCTGCCTTGCCTGCTGGAATATATTTGAATTATGATTTCCTGAAATAACTGCAAGTTCAATACCTCTAAAGTTCTTAACATGTCTTATCATCGCCATGGTATCTTCAATGAGCCTTGTCTCCTCTTCAGGCTCAAGCCTTCCCTGAAGAATTAAAATATTATTTCCAAGAATTATGTCAAGAATTTTCTTTATTCTTTCCGAACTTCCCAGTCCCCGGATTTCATTGAAAGGCAAAAACTGAAGAGCAAACCCCTTTATTTTTCCAAGATGTCTTTTGGCCATTTTATTTGTCCTCCGAATTATTTAAAATCCCCTGTGTGATAAATAAAACTGAAATTATCAACAATAGTACAGATGAAATCAAGATATTTAATTTTAATAAAATTATTGTAACAGCGTCCAATGGATTTGAATATCCCCCAAAATTAAGTCCGAATAAATCTACTATGTCACTGCTATTACCAATATAACTGCTAAATCCGATGATTATTCCTGCTAAGGATATCAATAACAATCCTGCTCCGACCCATAATTGAATTTTTCCAATCATCTCTTTTTTCACCATTGTCTTTTATTATATATATTGTACTATATAGTTTTTAATTATTACTCTGCTACTCTTTTATTACCTCTTTATTTATCCTCCTTTATAATTTTTTTGCGAGCCTGAATATAGACTCGTAAAATTCCTCCATGTTTTTTCCATATTTTGCACTTATGCCCACAACATCATACTCTGGAAATGCAGACTCTATTTTCTTCACGTTTGCTTTCTTTACATCTATCTTATTTGCAACTATAAGCAAAGGTATCTTTCTAGCAACAAGATTCCCTATAATTGTAATATTGACCTGGTTGTATGGATTTTCAGTTGCATCCAGCACAATAACAACCACATCCATATCATCAAGCCATTTTATGCTCTCAATTATTCCCTGCGTTGCTTCCTTAGCCCTTTCCTTAGCCTCTTTCTTCTTCATATTGTATTTCAAAAAGTCTTCATAGTCTATCTTTGTTGCAATTCCCGGCGTGTCAATAAGTTTGAAAGTCAGTTTCTTCCCCTTGTACTCTATATCCACTTTTTCCTTGAACTGGACGTTTCTTGTTTCATGCGGAATCTTACTAACTGTTCCCATTTCTTCCCCTGTAAAATCCTTACATATCCTATTTGCCAGGCTCGTCTTTCCTGAGTTTGGAGGCCCATAGAATCCTATTTTTATATCCTTCCTTCCTTTGAAAATACCTGCAAAAATCTTTTTGAAGAAGTTCTTGAATATTTTTATGACCATTATTATGTTTTGGGATTAAAGGTTTATTAAAGTTTTGTGTCTTTTATGCTATATTTTTCTGAAGACAGCGTCGCAAGCATCAATATGGTTTTCTTCCAGGAATGTGTCCATGTCCCGGCTGGTTTCCATGGTTTTTTTCATCCATATTCTTGAACAGTTTTTCAATAGGAATTTCAAGCATTCCAGTACCCAATCCTGAGTGCTTTCTCATTGCATATCTTATCTGTTCTCCGTTCCATCCTGAATTTTTCAGCTTGTTATTTATCTCGGATTCATGAATTCCTTTCTTTCTCTGTGACTCTATATAATGGAACAGATTCAATAAGTCATTCTTGTTCTTGAAAAGATGGTCTTCATATTTTCTCTTGTACCATATCTGGAGGATTATGTATACAACTACTGCTATAACAAGAAGAAGAATTATTACAAGGGCAAAAATTCCAAGTTTAAAATCGGGAATTTCCTCAAGAGGAATTTCTCCGGAGTCAATAATGGAAAGCCTGCTTAAATCAGGAGATATAAATGCCGGAACTGTTTCAAAGTCAACATCTTCTGTTGTGGAAAATATTATTTCCTTTGTTCCCCCTGTAATCTCTATGTAATTGTATCCCCCAACACTGGTTTCCCCATAATCCCTTTCAAACTTTAGATCGGTCATATCTTTAACTATGAAATAAGAATTATAATTAAGTGCAGTCTTTTCTGAAACTGTGAATTTGAAAACCCTTAAAATAGGCTGTGAAATCCCTGGATACTGTGCAGATATTTCCTCGAATGTCAGCCTGCTGTTCATGTTCTCTGCATTCCATGCAAATATTGCGTCCCTGTATGCAGAATCACTCTCCCTATATTCTTTTTTCTCAATGCTTTCCAAAACCCCCACATTAATACTTTGCTCTTTTGGGAAATAAAGAAGGCTGTTGGCAGTGGTTGTTCTTGCCACGGATTCAGGAATCTTAATATTAAGCATGTCGTAAACAAGAGGAGTGTAATCCGTTCCCGTGAAATTTTTATATCTATCTTCCAAAATCTTTATTTCCATGCTAAGATTGTTTGTGTTAATTATACTATTAAGACTGGCTCTATAAAACAATTCATAGCTATCTATCTGTTTCTTTATGTTTGCCACATTTGTTTTCATCTTTGCAATGGTCGTGTTTATGAGTGTTTTGGGAGAAGTAACTGTTATTTGGAATGTTCTTGATGATGTTATGTTGCTGAAATCTTTTATACTTACGGAAAGATTATATGTCCCCTCTCCATCGTAAACATGTGTTGCCTTGTTTGCTGTAGTTGTTGCTGTTTCATTGTCTCCGAAGTTCCAATCATATCTGCTTACATTTCCAGGAACATCAACACTAACTTGAAAGGTTGTTGGAAATGCATATGCAGTGCTTAATGGGGAGAGACCCTTTATGAAAGGCCCTTTTTGAGAGGATATTTTTTCAGTGAATATTTTCTTTCCTCCAAAAGTCAGTTCATAAGTATAGTTTTTTGATGTAGCATTCTTTGCTTTAAATCCAGAATTTCCTATCTCCAGCTTTGTAAATCCAAAGTTTATAGTTGCATTTTTTTCTGATAAACTATATATCTTGTTGGATGGTATCAACCCAGAGTTTCTTCTATATTCTATTTCTACGTTCTTAACGGAAATATTCTTTGCAGGAGTTGTTTCTGTTTGATTTACAATAAATGCGATTGGCACAACACATCCTGCTGTCCCGCAATCCATTCCTCCATATTTTTCTTGAATATACTGCTCTGTTGCCAGTGCCGCATCAACGTTCTCATAAAAATTATTTCTGAAATTAATAAGACCTATCTGTGCATATTTTTTCGCTTCAACCGAAAGATGATAAGCAGTTCTTTCATCTCCAGGAGGATATCCATTAAATCCACATCCAGAATCTGTTTCATACCCTTTTGTCCTGTACTCTCCGGTGTTGCCATTCTTTACTTTTAAACATAAATAACTTTCCTTAGTTGAAGAAACTGAATAACTAACATCACAGAAAACTTCACCTTCTGATACAAGACTCATTGGAAGAAGGCAGTTTGCTCCGGGAATTTCATATCCTGAAGAATCATACAGGGATAGAGAAAGGTTTTTGTTTCCGGCAGTTACCTTTTTTACCCATACCCCAAATCTGAATCCAGGAGCCTTTGTAAGGTTTATCTTCTGGCAGAGGGGATTTGTCTCAATTATAACTTCTTCACTTGGAGTTCCAGGGTTGTAACAGCCGTAGGTTTTTGTTCCCTGACAAATGCTTGAGTCGGAGAGATTGTTTGAGAAGTCAATTATTCCATCATTAAAGAAATCAATTTCAAGCTGGTTTGTGCATGAAGCACTCAACATTTCAGTCGCACCGAAATCAAAGTCTATTGAATTTATTGCAATTATATCTCCTGTAAACTGCATTCCAAGAACTTTTTTGAAATTCACTCCATTAATACTTTCTGTAAGTTCAGATCCAACTGAATAATCCTTCTGGCAGTTTAATGGATTGCAGGAATATAATGCATTTGGATTTAATCTTAAAAGATTAATCAAAGATATTATCCTTCCCTCAGAATCCCTGAAAACCGAATTTATATCCTCATTTGCAACACTCACATTTATCCATCCTATTATATTCTGTTCAAGACCATATTTTTTCTCAATTGAATGCGATGAATTTCCCACGGTAAGAGTTGCTGATGTTATTGGAAGAAAAATTAGCAACAAGAAAATAAAAACAAACAAGAACATAAACAATCTGTCAAACCCCCATTTAAAGTTATAACATCCCTCTTTCATATTAAATTTTTTTATGTCAAACTTTTTTCCCTCATTATAATTATCTCTTAAATTAACAGTTTTCATTCCCTTTTTTTTAATAACATTCTTTTAACCCTCTATTAAATCACAGGGATAACTAATTTATAAATGTTTTTCGCTTGCAATATAATAATAAACAAACCCATTTCCTCTTTAAATTCTCATTAAAATACTTTTGTTTTTGGGGTGATTGTTCTTGTTTTTGTAGTATTGTTTTAATATCTAATTGGAAAATAATGTAAAATAAGGGGATTATCTAAATCCCTGAATAAATTATTTTTATTTCCTAAATTAATTTTTAAGAAATTTATAATTATTTTTATAGACAGACTATATCCTAAATTATCAAGATAACACTTGCATGCAAATCTTTAATCATTATCATCGTCGTAAAATAATATATTTACACATAGAAATCCCCTCAATCTTATTCCCATTAACCAGCGAACGGAACACACCAATAACTATCTTTTCCTGGAACCAGAACTTTTCTTAACACGCGAACCTTTTTTTAAGGAGATTATGAAATAAATAAGAACTGCAAGGACAATCACTGCTATTACATTGTATGTGCTGAAGAATGGGAGTTGTATTTTTGCAGGGCATGGTATTGTGTCAGAACCTCCAGCAACACACTGCTCATCTTCTGGACCCGAAACAGGACTTCCACTCCATATACCTGTCCAGCTGAAGGAAAAGAATCCATCACTGCAATCATCAGATGTGTCTTGGGTTATTTGGCAGGAACCTGAACTTCCGTTTATATCTGTGGCTCCAAATGATGGATGGCATTTGCTTGTTGTTGCATTCCATGAGCACCCGTCTCCTAAAACAGAACTGCCATCTCCGACACTGCAGGAATCTGCATTGCACATTGTTGGGTCTGTATAACTTTCGCAAAAGTCTATGCTAAGACACTGGTTTGTTTCTACACAAACACTTGGCTCTCCGTTGCATGTCCATTCTTCTTCTATTTTACATGTGCTTGAACACCCATCTCCATTTGAAGTGCCTTCGTCGTCGCATTCTTCATTATTTCCTGATTCAATTATTCCATTTCCGCATTTAAGCTCTGCTCCAGGCTCAAGGTCAAATGTTGCAGTGACCACCTTATTTGAATTTGGTATTATTACAGTGCATTGGTTTCCGTTTACAGAACTGCATCCGCTCCATGAAATGAAATCAGAGTTTGTTGCTGGGGTTGCTGTAAGGGATACAGATGTTCCGCTTGATGTATATGTTTCTGTGCAATCACTTCCACAGCTTATTCCTGTTCCTGAAACTGTTCCCGAGCCTTTTCCTTCCTTT
>JBBDYV010000049.1:0-5262 GCA_040900515.1 Candidatus Pacearchaeota archaeon
AAATCCCCCCACCCGGACTCGAACCGGGGATCTTTCGGGTTCTGCTCGGCTTTTCAGGCTTCATCTCAATTCCAAATTTAAAGGAAGAGTCATAAGGGTAAACCTTGGTTTCCTTTATTGGAATATCCACCTTAGTCATTAACTACAGCCGAACGCTCTGCCACTGAGCTATGGGGGGATGAACATTAAAAATTCCGTTGATTTTTAAGGTTTGTTATTTGAATAAATTAGATGGCAAAATAACATCATAAAATGAGAAAGGATAAACAATAAATTTACGGACTATATTTGTTAAACTCTTTCCTCACTAAGATTTATCAAAACTTCAATTTATTTCTCGTCGGGATCCTTCACTCTTGGCTCCGCGATGAAATAAGCCCTATTTGAATCTGTTTCATTGATTTCCCCGTCTTTCTCATATATTGCACTTGCCGTTGGGAGTGCAAACTTTCCGAGAATTCCAACCTTTGAGAATATAATATATGAAAGGGCTCTTGTTTCTCCAGGTTCAAGCTTTTCAAAGTTCCATTCAAGCTTCCTTGTTTTCTCATCAACTCTTGTTGGCTTTTCTCCGCCGTAGTTTTCATACAGTTTTACCAAAGGAGGAAGCCTGTCGATTATATTCACTCTTTCAATGTATTTCTTTGCCTGCACAAATATTGAAACTTTCAGTGCAAATTCACCCCCTTTAGCTCTTACAAAATTAACTCTCTTCTTCAACACAATATTCGTTTTCGAATACTGTTTCACAAGAAGAATGATTGCAATGATAAGTGCAATTACAAGAAGAGGGAACAGCCAGTTTGTCCTGACAGTTATTCCCAAAGTTTCTCCTGGGTTGAGTTGCCTGCTCCATGAATAGTAAACAGTGAATCCCTGTCTTTCAACGCTATCGGGCTCAGGTGTTAATGTTGTGAAAAGTCTTGAAATTATGTTTTTCCTTACAATGGTTTCCGTTCCTGCAATAATATTTCCCTCATTTGTTTTTTTGATTGACTCAGTGTTTATTACAAACCCATAGTTTGTTGAACTTGCAGTTACAATATCTTTTTCAACATATTTTATAATTCCCTCTGTCCTTGCTTTCTTTCCCTCAACTTCCACGTCGACATTTAGAGTGTAAAATCCAGCCATCAAGCTCTTGAATTCTTCCTTGCTTAACTGAACATCAAAGTTTTTCCTTTCATACGGGCCAAGGCTAAATTCCTCTTCAAAATCAAAGAAGGCCGAGCTGAATTTTGCTTTCATGTTTCCAAAATCAAAATTATTTCTGTTGTGAATATATATCTGTATTGACTCGGCTGCAACATCTATGTTTCCGGAACCAACTTCGAATGCATCCTTCAAATTTATTATGCTAAATTCAAGTTTCTGACTTATATCAGGGCCTGTTTGTCCCTTTATGAAATACTCAAGAATATAATTCCCTCTTTCCCTCACACTGCCTATTGGAGAAACTTCCAGAACTATTTCCTTTGTCTCTCCAGATGCAAATGGGATTTTTTCAGAAGGTGAAATCTCAAAACCAAGAAGATTGTAAAATTCAATAGAATCAGAAGGGCCGTTGTTCGTTATCTTAAGATTAAATTGGGCAGGTTTGTTCAGATCAGCAATCATAACTTCTCCGGAACTTGTTTTTTCAACTTCAAGATTCAAAGCAAGAGAAAAAGGAATAAGCATTAAGAAAACCGCAACCAAACCGGCAAAAACAAACACTCTTTTCATCTACAAATCAGAAAGAATTTGTATTTAAAGATTTCTATATCTTCATTTTCTTCAAGAATATAGGATAAACCGCGGTTTTAAACAATGTTGTAATAATTAAATTTAAATTTAATTAAAATCCGGAGTTTTCTGTATTATCAACATGTTCTTTATTACTTCCTGCCCCTTAAAATCATCTTTTCCCTTCAAGATCAAGATATGCTTTTGCCTGACTTAGAAATTCATCACACGCGCTGATTATTTTATCCTCGTAATGTTCTATTCTCGATGCAATAATCCATTTTTCATAGATGCTTCTCAGGAACTTTCTAAATGCAGTTGTTTCAAACTTGCCTTCATAATCTCTTACAAGATTTCCCTTCATAGAGATTTCAACAGAACCAGAATTCATCTCAACTTTTGCCCCGCCCTTGTTTACTTCAACTTTTTTTAATCCGCCTACCTTTATACCTATCTTCGCTTCAAACTGAAAATAATCAGTCATTTCATTAGTTCCCGTCCACTCAACTTCTATTTCCTTTGCATCACCACTGAGTTTTTCATTATATTTGTTTTCTACAATTTCCAATCCGGTTTCTTCCTTAAGCCACTCATAGCAGAATTTATACAAATCCTTGAAAAGAAATATTCCATTGTATTTTATTTTGCTTGAAAATATTGTTTCTTTTTCTGACATTTTAGTGTTTTCTTCATCTAATAAATTATTAAATATAGGACATAAATATTGTTTAAATACTTAACTAAAAAACTTCAACTAAACTGAGTTAAACAGTATATTCTCTATAAATTTATATTTTGCTTTAATTTGATTTATCCAATTAATGAAAAATCTTTAGATTTTGCTTCGGCAGGATTCACACATCAGCACTCCATTTACCTTGAACAAAACGTCTCTTTTTCCGCATTCTTCGCATACCCCATCACGTGTTTTTGGAATTATTTTTGCCGTCTTGACTCTAAGAAGTTTTCTGTATCCTTCCCTTATCTCCGCCATTTCATCCAGTTCCGAATAAAGCTCTGGATAAAATCCAAGAATGTCCTTCACTGTTATCATTCCCACAAGATCTCCATTGTGAATAACTGGAAGCCTCTCGAATTTTAGTTTTTTCATTTTTTTTACGGCTTCCTTAACACTAACAAAAGGATTTATTGTTGCAATTTTCCTTGGAGCTATGTCAAGGGCAATTATTTTGTCCAAATCGTCTTTGGATTTCTTTATTACAGCCCAAAGAATATCTTTCTCAGCAATGAATCCCAGAAGCTTTTTTTGATGAGCAATAAGAAGACTTCCAACCTTTTTCTTAACCATTAATTTGGCACAGTCAAGAAGAGTTGCACCAGGACCTATAGTTACTGGATCTCTTGTCATGATATCGCCAACCATAATCCTTTCCATGCTGAAATTAGATGCTCTTACTTAATAAATTTTGCCAGAATGAGATATGTTCTCTACAACATAATAATATTTATAAGAAGAATTATTTGTTTCTGCATTGTATAAAGCTTAAATAAAAATGTCGGACTGAAATTAAAATTTCGTCAAGTCATTTAATAAAATAAAATGCCAGACAAACCAGTAGTTCTTATGCCTGAAGATATTCAAAGGATAATTGGAAAAGATGCACAAAGAAACAACATTCTTGCAGCGAAAATGGTTGCGGACATTGTAAAAACAACCCTTGGGCCAAAGGGAATGGACAAGATGCTTGTTTCTCCTACAAATGATATTACAGTTACAAATGATGGGGTCACGATTCTTGAAGAAATGCAGATAGAGCATCCTGCGGCAAAAATGATGGTGGAGATTGCAAAGACACAGGAAATAGAAGTTGGGGATGGAACAACGACTGCTGTAATGATTGCCGGGAAACTTTTGGAAAACGCTGAAAAGCTTCTTGACATGAAAATCCATCCCACTGTAATAACAAAAGGCTACCGTATTGCGGCCGAAAAAAGCCTGGAAATTCTTCAGGACATTGCATTGAAAATAACAAAGGCAGATGAAGAAATTCTTAAACAGATCGCAATGACTGCAATGACTGGAAAAGGAGCGGAAGATTCAAAGGAAAAGTTTGCAGATATAATTATCAAATCAGTAAAGCAGATTGAAAACAATGGAAAAATAGATTTGAAAGACATAAAGATAGAGAAATCAAAAGGGGATGGAATAAAAGATACGGAACTAATTTCTGGAATTGTTTTTGACAAGGAAAAAGTTTCCCAAGACATGCCTCAATCAATTTCAAACGCGAGAATAGCTCTTCTTGATTTCCCCCTTGAACTGAGAAACCCTGAAATACAAACACGAATTTCCATATCAAGTCCGGAGCAGCTTCAGGGATTTCTTGATCAGGAAGAAAGAACAATAAAAGAAATAATTGACAAAGTAAAACTTTCAGGAGCAAATGTTGTTTTCTGCCAGAAAGGAATTGATGATTTTGCACAGTATCTTCTTGCAAAGGAAGAAATTTATGCATGCAGGAGAGTTTCTCGGAGTGACATGGAAAAACTTGCAAAGGCAACCGGTGGAAAAATTGTTTCAAGTCTTTCAGAGCTAACTCCTTTTGAACTTGGAAACGCACAGGTTGTTGAAGAAGTAAAGCATGGGGAAGACACCTTCACTTATGTTCGTGGTTGTCAAAATCCAAAAGCTCTTACAATATTGATTCACGGAGGAACAGAGCATGTCATGGATGAAGTTGAGAGGGCAATAAGAGACGGGCTTGGCGACGTGGCCTGCGTTCTTCGCTCTGGTTTGGTTGTCGCAGGCGGAGGAGCTGTTGAAATGGAACTTGCAAAAAGACTAAGAGATTTTGCCCAAGGTCTAAGTGGAAGGGAACAGCTTGCAGTTGAGGAATTTGCAAATGCTCTTGAATTCATTCCGCTTACTTTGGCTGAAAACGCAGGATTGGATCCGATTGATATAATAACGGAGTTAAAATCAAGGCATGATTCTGGAGAAAAAAACGCAGGACTAAATTTATTTACAAACAAGATTGAAAATGTTCTAGAAGCAAGAATAATCGAGCCTTTGAAGGTCAAAACCCAGGCCATAAGCTCCGCAAGCGAGGTTGCAATAATGATTTTAAGAATTGATGATGTCATAGCATCCAACGGCGGCAAGAACAGAAGAAAGGGAAATATGATGAACATTAATCCACTGAGAGGAATGAGCGATGAGTTTTAGAATTAGTTATTTAGCCAATGAATAAATAATTTTTCCTACCCCTACAACCCAGGGGGTATATTTTATTATATCAACACCTGTTGTCCAGATTTTCATTTTTTTATAATGAGTATCCTCACTTTTTTTCAGGTCTTCAATCATATCTTGAAATAGCCATCTTACACCACTTGGATGAAACATTGTTCTAGCAAAATTTCTAAGATTAAGTTCTTTACCATCCAATGATTTATTTTCAAGATTTTCTGTCATCTCATCTTCCCATCCACATTATAATAAGGGCAACCAAAAGAATAATCAATCCTAAAATAAGCCAAACCCACAGCACTATTCCCTTTGAAGATTTCTTTTCC
>JBBDYV010000050.1:0-5119 GCA_040900515.1 Candidatus Pacearchaeota archaeon
AAAAATTCAATTTTGAAAACAGGAACCACAATTATGGGAATTGTTTGCAAGGACGGAGTTGTAATGGCCGCAGACAGGCAGATTACCGCCGGCAATGTTGTGATGAGCAAAAGAGAGAAAAAGGTATTTCAGGTTAATGATTATATTGTAATGGCCGGATGTGGCATAGCAGGAGATATCCAGCGAGTTCCAAAAATTCTTACAGCCGAACTCAAACTTAAAGAGTTGCGTTCAAAATCACGGCCAACAGTAAAACAGGCAGCGAGTTTATTGAACCATTTTTCTTATAATGGAATAAGACAACCCTCTACAATTCCGCAGCAAGCTGGTTTTTTGATAGCGGGCTTTAATGAAGATGGGAGTGTTGAACTTTATACTATAGAACCTGCAGGAAGCATAATTAAAGTTGAGGATTTCGACGCTAACTTTGGAAGTGGAATGCCTTATATTTATGGACTTCTTGAAAGACAATACAAGCCGGGAATGACTGTTAAGGAAGGAATCGAGCTTGCTAAAGAAGCTGTAAAGAGTTCAACACAAAGAGACACGGGCTCTGGTTATGGAATAGACATAATCACAATAACAAAATCTGGAATTTCAAAAGTGGTTGAACAGCAGATCCTTCCCGAATATAGGGATGACGCTAAATAATTTTCATCAAAATTCATCACACTCACATATTTTTCGGGTTGAAAAATAAAAGACGGAACCTAAGATACTAAGACAAATAAGAAAGTAAAAACATGGACATCTTAAAAAACATAACCGATCAGCTTGGCGGTAAAATATCAGAAGCCAATTTTGAAGGTGCAAACATTGTAGTGTATACCAAGGACGAAAACTTCTTCAGAGAAGGAGAATCAAAAATAAAGGCAATTGTCAATGAGATAAAAAAAAGAATAGAACTCAGGGCTGATCAGAAGATTTTACCAGACAAGGAAACAGCGGAAAAAGAAATAAGAAGAATAGTTCCTTCTGATGCTGAAATAACAAATATAATTTTTGATGTCCAAAGAAGTATTGTAATAGTTGAAGCAAAGAAACCGGGATTGGTTATAGGAAAACAGGGAAGCATTCTTGATGAGATAAGACAAAAAACATTCTGGACTCCCCAAGTCCAAAGAAGCCCAGCCATAAAAAGCAAAATAACAGAAAACATAAGGGAAGTTTTGTATGCAAATGATAATTACAGGAGAAAATTCCTTAATAGCGTCGGAGAAAAAATTTACAAAGAATGGAGCCCAGAAAAAATGAATGGCTGGATAAGGCTCACTTTCCTTGGCTCCGGAAGACAGGTTGGAAGAAGCTGTATTCTATTACAAACAGAAAACTCAAAAGTCCTTCTTGATTGTGGAGTAGATGTTTCCTCATCAGGTCCAGATAAATTCCCATATCTTAATGTTCCTGAATTTGACATTAACACTTTGGATGCAATCATATTAAGCCACGCTCATCTTGACCATTGTGGCTTGCTTCCTTACTTGTATAAAATGGGTTATAGAGGCCCTATTTATATGACAACTCCCTCAAGAGATTTGGCAGCACTTCTAGCACTTGATTTTATCGGTGTTGCATACAAGCAGGCATCAAAGCCATTGTTCGACTCAGGAGATATAAAAGAAATGGTAAAACACAGTATCTGCCTTAATTTCAATGAAGTCACTGATGTAACTCCCGATATAAGACTTACATTTTACAACTCAGGGCATGTTCTCGGAAGTGCAATGTGCCATTTAAACATTGGAAACGGAGCTCACAATCTTCTTTACGCTGCCGACTACAAATACTCAAAGACTCAGTTGCTCGATCCTGCAGTTACAAGCTTCCCAAGAGTTGAAACAGTTATAACAGAATCAACTTACGGCTCAAAAAATGATGTTCTTCCACCAAGAAAAGAAACAGAAGCAAAGTTCATTCAGATGGTTAAGGAAACAGTAGAAAAGGGCGGAAAAGTTCTTATTCCCGAACTTGGACTTGGCCATGCCCAGGAAACAGTTCTTAGAGTTGAGGAAGCAGTGAGACTTGGAGAACTACCAAAAATTCCAATATATATAGATGGGATGATTTGGGACATGAATGCAATCCACACGGCATATCCTGACTTTTTGAGTTCAAAAGTCAGGTCAAATATATTCCAAGACAATAATCCCTTCCTTTCTGATATTTTCAAAAGAGTTGGCTCTCCCACAGAAAGAAAAGAAGTCATTGAAGGAGGCCCTTGCATTGTAATTGCCACATCAGGTATGTTACAGGGCGGTGCATCTGTCGAATATCTAAAACATTTTGCAGACAATCCGAATAATTTAATGGTTTTGAGCTGTTACCAGGGCCCAGGTTCCATAGGAAGAAAAATTCAGGAAGGGGAAAAGGAAATTCCTCTTGGAGAATATGGGCATGGAAATGAAGTTTTGAAAGTAAAACTTAGGGTTGAACTTCTTACAGGACTTTCCACACACGCAGGAAGAAGTGAAATTATTGCTTTCTTCAATAATATGAGACCAAGGCCAAAAAGAATTATTATAAATCACGGCGAAGTTTCAAAGAGCCTTGACCTTGCCTCTGCATTATACAAGCTCCAGCGCGTTGAAACAAACGTGCCACGAAATTTGGAAACTTTAAGATTGAGGTGATTATGCCCGCTGTGCTCACAGATTGATATGGTAATAATGTAAAAACCTTCGGGAAATTATATCCTATTATCATATTATTTAAAGTTGATTTATCATTATCATTTTTTATTCATAAAGACAAACATCCAAACGTTGCCATCGTTCGCCTAAGCGTAGTCAAACGAGCGAGCACTTTGTGCGAACTTTTAACATTTAAAAACTGTCTTTGATTCATACAATCATGAAGCATAAACCTATAATAGTGATGATTCTTCTCCTGATGTTCATCATTACTCAGTTCATCGGACTGTATGTTATATTTCATTATGCAAATCCTACCAACGAATTGCCTTTAGGGATGGGCTACCCCCAAACACCTCAAACCTGTGACATAAACTCGATATCTGATTTGTTTTCATGCACTCAGTATCTTGTAACAATAATATTCGCGTTCATAATAGCGGTAACGTTGTTTTTGTTCCTTACAAAAATAAAAGCTGAATTCATAATACGGCTTTGGTTTTTCCTGGTTGTTGCAATAGCCTTGGTTATTTCATTCCTTGCAATTCCCGGAATTACTTCCCTTGCCGTGGCGGGAATTGCTGCCCTTTTCTTTTCTTTTATGAAAGTATTCAGAAGAAATCTTTGGTTTCATAATTTTACCGAGCTTCTTGTCTATCCTGGAATAGCTGCGGTTTTCATTCCCATACTTAATGTTTACACTGTGCTGATTTTGCTTGTGCTTATTTCTATTTATGACATGTGGGCTGTTTGGCATTCAAAAATAATGATAAAAATGGCAAAATATCAGATAAACAAAGTAAGAGCTTTCTCAGGATTCTTTGTTCCATATATGTCTAAAAATGTCAGACTTCAGCTTCAAAAAATGAAATCCTCAAAAACAAAAAGTGGCAAGAGTAATCTGAAAAATAAAGGAATAAAAGTTAATGTGGCAATTCTTGGTGGGGGAGATGTTGTGTTCCCAATAATAACTGCAGGGGTTTTCCTTCTTGCATCCCCAAGCATCGTAGTAGGATTGTTTTATGCTTTGTCAATAATTATTGGGGCAGCTGCGGGCTTATTATATCTCTTTATACGTTCTGAGAAAAAGAAATTTTATCCCGCAATGCCTTTCATAACAACAGGAATATTTGCTGGTTTGCTGGTGGCTTGGCTGATTTCTATGATTTAATAAAAATTAAATAATTTTCACATTGCTTAAGTTCCTGAAATCATTATCTAACGTAAATAAAATTGCATTATTTAATACAGCTGAAGCATAAACCACAGAATCTGCCACCGGAATATTTTTTTCAAGAACTAATTGAGAAGCCTTATCTGCAATGTTTTCATCCAAATTAATTAAAATACTTTGTTTTTTTATATACAATAACTTTTTAGCAATTTCTTCTTTTGAGATTTTTAATTTATTAAGTTTTTTGATAATCTCTATTATAGATATTGTTGCTAAAAGAAGTTTTTTCTCGGTTTCAATTAAATCTTGATGCTTCCCGTTAATTAAGTAGTCTATCCAAATGGAAGAGTCTAATAGATTATAATCTGTCATCTTTATCCCTTAAATCCTTAAGCATCTCGCTTCTTGATAATCCTTTTGGATAATATTTTGCCAAAGAGCCAGCCATCGATTCTTTCGGCTTCATATGCTTTATCGCAACTTTTGTTATTGCTTCATCGTAAGATGAAGCTTCCAGATGTTCCTTTAACTTTTTCAAAAGTAATAATGTTTTTTCATCTACCTGTATTGTAGTTACCATAAAAAACATATAACTATATACTATATAAATATTTGCCTCAATCTTTCCCATCTACTTTTTTTTTCACCGTCTTTTTTATTCATCATTTCACACCATGCTCTTAGATATTCCTCTGTTGTTGGCTCTATGGCACTTCCCATCCAAGGCACAAGAGAGCCGGTTTCATCTTCTATAATTCCCCTTACAAGTTTTCCTTCTTTAATATCTATATGTTGGAAAGGATTAAGTCTTACATAACCATCTGATCTAACTTCTGATACTTTACCCGAAAAAGTAGTATTCAATCCATGAGAATAAATCAAAACCCATCTATCACGATATTCACTACCAAATTCTTTTTTTGTTCCCATTCCATATCTATTTTCTGTCATCTAATTTTTTAACATTAGGTATTTTTAAACATTTCTATTATGTAACTCCTTTAAAATAACAACTAAACAGTAAAGTTTATAAAGGGGGAAATATAGGGAAAGGAATGACAAAAACACTTAGAAATATTGTTGCAGGAATAGTCATGGGAGTAGTTGGTTTGACTGGGTGTCATAATGGAGATAATAATAAACCAAACTCAAATTATGCAACTGTAATAACCACAGACTCTACAGGGAAAAAGACAGTTGAGAAATTTGAAGATAGGAATAATGATGGAACTGTTGATTCTTACATAATTGGTAAACCTTTCATAGGAGATGGGACTGTTGATAATACGATGCCCAATCCCAAAGATAGGACAAC
>JBBDYV010000051.1:0-4945 GCA_040900515.1 Candidatus Pacearchaeota archaeon
ATTTTGTTTTTTATTTATTGGATACCTCGCGCTTTAGCGCGGGGTTATTCATTTTGTATACCTCCTTTCAGTTTTATATTTCATAATAAAGTAAGAGAGTATTATTTCTAAAGGTGCCCCTGCATCATACACCTTCGCCTGCTTTTTAGAAACATTTTAATATATGCTAGAATAATATTAAAATATGCGAAAAATACTACTGGTTTTATTACTTTTTGGAATGATCATCGCATTGGCGAATATTTCGCAAGCTGCACCAGCTCGATGGGGAATTGCAATAAACTCAGAAACTAAAGAATGTGCAGGTTATTGGGCAGGTGATGAGTTTTCACGTTACATTTTACCTTCTGGCTGGGAATCATTTTATCCTGACTATGAGAAGGGATCTATAATTGAAACAGATTTTGGAGAATGTAACTTTACTAGATATGATGAAGAACAATGCTGTAAATCATTAGGATTAACTTTTGTATCCTCAAATATTGGCAAAGGCGGTATTTCGAATTATGGATTACAGAGGATTTTTTTAAACCCAGTAGGTTTTGTAATCTTGGTGTTTTTAGCGATAATATTATTTTTCGCAATCAGATACTTCTTAAAAAGAAAAAGATAACATTGGCGGGCTACGGCGGACTCTTCGGGACGTTGCACTCTCCTCCCTACGCTCTCCCTTGCCCAACAGTACTTAAATCTCAAACACTTTCTCTTTTCTACTCACATTTATTACCTTTGTCTTTCCGAAGTTTTCCTCAAGCCCGGACGCTTCATGGATATTGTTTTAATAATCCTAATTCTTGTAGATGTTGGAGTTGGTGCTTATTTCTTGCTTTCAGGAGATGGAGATTCAATAATTTCTGGCGGTAACTCAATACCTCAACTCCTTGCTCTACTTTCTGGATAAAAATGGAAATAATTCAATTCTTCAAATAGAAATATTTATATAGTACAATAAATGTACAATATTGTACTAAAAATGAACAATACACTATTTAATAAAGGAAGGGAAAAGATACTGGAATGTTTTTATAGGAATAGGGAGAAGGAGCTTTATTTCAGCGAAATACTTAGAGAGACAAAGCTTACTCAAAATACAACACTAAAACATCTTGCCAATCTTCAAAAATTGAATATGGTTATCTCTACTAAAAAAACAGGGAATACATTTTATAAAATAAATCCTAAAAATCCTTTAGTTTTTGCCATTTTCTCTTATTTTGATTATAAGAGATTAAATGAACTGCCTTCTGAAAGAAAAAGAGCAATAAATGAGTTTTTAGAAAAGATTGAGATTAAACCATTAATTGCTATTATTTTTGGTTCTACTGCAAAGGGAACTTTTGGAAAGGAGAGTGATGTAGATGTGCTTTTAATTTATAATAAAAAAGAACTGGAAGATTCAAAATTAAAGAAAGATATAAGAGCAGTTACAGGAGTAAAACTGCAAACATTTATAATTGATTTTGATTACTTTAAGGAACAGATATTAAGAGAAGAGGATAAAGTTATAATTCATGCAGTTAAAACTGGTTTTCCAATTACAGGAAACGATAAATTTTATCAAGAGTTATTAAATGGCTAAAGAAATTTGGGAGATATGGATTGAAAATGAAGAAAGAAGACAAAAAGATTTTCAGAAATATCTGAAATCTAAAAAAATTAAGATAGAAACAGAGATAAAGGAACTTGTCGAAGGCCATATAAACAAGGCAGACCATAATCTAAAATTTGTTATGAAAACCTTGGAATTAAAAGACTTTAACGATTGGGTCATTGTAAGTGCATATTATTCTATTTATCATGCATCTTTAGCTTTATGTGCTTTGAAAGGTTACTCCACAAAAGACCATCTTACAACTTTACTTATTTTGATTAAAGAGTTTTATCAAAAACAGCTAAATAAAGAAGAGATAGAAATGGTTAGTAAAACAACTATAGAAAAAGAAGAAATTCTTTATTATGTTGAAGCAAAATCAAAAAGAACAAAAGCAAGTTATTCTACCAATATTTTATTCAATGAAAAAGAAGCAGAAATTTTGCAAAAGAAAGCAATAAGTTTTGTGAATAAAGTTAAAGAGATAGTTGAATCTACTTCACAATAAAATCTCTTTTTTTAGAAAAAAAGAAACAAAAAAAGCCGCGTCTTTCTAATACATAGCCCCCCAAAAAATATTACTTCTAAGAACAAATAACAAACATCAAATCTCAAACACTTTCTCTTTTCTACTCACATTTATTACCTTTGTCTTTCCGAAGTTTTCCTCAAGCCCGGACGCTTCATGGATATGGGATGTTATTACAATATCCGGCTGAAATTCGTAGATTGCCTTTGTTATTGCATTTGAGCCTTTGAAACCAAAAATCTCTGCTTTGCTTCCTGCAGGATGCATGTGGGTAACCATTATCTTTTTTGAAAAAGATTTTATTTTTTCATGTGATTTTTTAAGATTTTCAAAAATTTCCTTGTCCGGTATCCAATGAACTCCCATGTCTGTGCCTCCAGAGCCAAAGATTCCTATATTATTTTTTATGAAATAGTAACCGTGAAGGTTTTTTGCATATGGTTTATAGAGTTCGGAAAGGAAATGTATGGTTGAAATGGATTCGTGGTTGCCTGGGATGAGTAAAACTTGCTTCTTTGCTTGTGCGAATGGGCCGACAATTCCTTTTAAAGACATTTCGGCATAGGTTATATCCCCTGCAAGAATTATTATGTCTATATTTTCCTTATCTGCCTTCTCAACAAGTCTCTTTACCAGTCCGGTGTCTCCATGCACATCTCCGATTGCGAGTATTTTTGTTTTATTGTTTTTTGCCTTTTCTGCCATAAAATGTCATAGGGGTGTTGATTAATAAATATTCTTAAAACACTGCTTCGAAAGGTTTAAATTGACAAAGTCTCAATAAACTTTCAAATTTTTTTGCTTCGAAAGGTTTAAAAGGAAAGTACTTTCTGGATATATACATTAAAATATCCATATTCCAAACTACTAAAACTCCAAATAAAATGAAAGTAAAAATAAATTTTTCCAAACATTTCAGTTTGATTGATAATACTCACTAACTAAAATGAAAGACAACTTTGATATCTTTTTCAGGAGGAAGCCGGCTTTGATGCTTGTTTCTTTGAAGAAGAATGTAAGAATGAGGTACGGGAGTATCCTGGCTAAGGAAGTGGATTGCACTTACAGCCACGCAGTTAAGATACTGCAGACTTTGGAAGAGCTTAGCTTGGTTGAATTTGAAAAAAAGGGGCGAATAAAATTGATTAGGTTGACCAAGAAAGGCAGAAATGTCGCAGACGCGATAGAGAACATACAGAACTTAATAAGATAAAGAGTTAAGACTGTGTGAAGATTACCCTCGCCCCGAACCGCGCAATAGCGGATTGAATTTAGAAAAGTTTAATTATTTCTATTTGTTTTATTATCAAATGGTTTTGCAATACAAATCTTCCAAAGACAAGAGGTGGAGAAAGTATCCTGGAAAAGACAAAATAAAGGGGGCTATTTCTGGATATAAGTTCAGGCTGTTGAATGAAGCCAAAACAAAGACGCTTGTACAGGGAGATTACAAAAAAGTCATGAAGAGATTTAGGGCCATAGAGTTTTTTAAGCATAAGTGGAATTAGGTCCCTTTAGCTAATTTGTCAACTATTTGTGTGGCTTCTTTCCATCCTAGGCTAGGATTTGCAACCATAACTTTTCTAATAACCTTTTTTCTTAATAATTCTGTAAAAATTTTTTCAAAATCAAGTTCTGTATTTGGAGTTTGTAAAAGAGTAGCCCTCATTTCTTGGTACATATTTTTGCCCATAAATTGGATTAAACTCGGTTTCTGTTCTTGTTCTATTATCTGTTTTAATTCATATATTTGTCTTAATTCTGGTTTTATACTTCCCGAAGTGCTAATCTTTTCAACCATTTTTTCTCCATCAGAATTTAACTTGAAGAGGTTTCCTTCATAAATCATATCAACAACATTTGTTGCAAGCGTTATTTCACTTCTTTCCCCAATTTTTGGAAGTAAACTTACAAGGGTTCTTTTTCCCATGCCAAATTTCTTGGTGAAGGGTGGCTTCGAAGTATATGTTTCAACAATCCTTTTTCCTGTTTGCCTTGAAAGTATAGATTTTCCCTTAACCTCAAAATTAGTATCCCCTTCTAATTGTCTTCCCAATCCCTGAAAATCAACTTCCCCAAACTCTATTGCTGGAACATCAGTTTTTTTCCTTATATAAGCTCCCTTTACATAAACATCTAATGGGAGGTTTTCTCTTCTAACTAAAACTGCGTTTTCAAACTCGATGAAGTAATCTTTGGCAAAAATCTCTCTTCCATTAACATCATCCTTTATTACTAATTCTGGATTTCTTCCAGATTCTAAGAAAGAGTACATATTAGTCACAATACCTCCAACTAACCCGTATTTTTTTCTCTCCAAGCTTTGTGATAAACTTAATGATAACATATAATTTCTAGAAATTAACCCCTTTTAAAGTTTTCTAGCCGTTACTACTACAAAAGTAGAAAATTACCCAAATAGCTCAATTGCTGATTCTAGAAGGGTTTTTCTGTGTTTTTGAGAATGATTTATTATCAGTGAGATTTTTTCCCCAACTATTTTAGATTTTCTTCTTGCTTCTTCAACAGTTCCTCCTTCTCTTTCTATGAGTGCTTGCATAAAACCAGCGACATTTAGAACAAAGTCTGGGATAAATATAATTTTTCTTTTTAGAAGTCTTTTTTCATCTTGTGTTTCATTTTCTAATTGATTATTTGCTCCCCCCGCAATAATTTTACAATTTAATTTTGAGATGGTTTTTTTATTTATTATTCCCCCCAATGCACAAGGAGAAAGAATATCTACCTTTTTGAAAAGTAGTTCTTTCGGTGAAACTATTTTTATTCCGTGTTTTTTTGCTTCTTTACAAAGGGATTGATTTACA
>JBBDYV010000052.1:0-2753 GCA_040900515.1 Candidatus Pacearchaeota archaeon
GGAAATTCTATATCAATTATATCTCCTTTTACTAGTCTTTCCATGCTTCGTCTTCCTTTTTATTCAACCAATTTTTTGCTAAAGATTTATCAGACCATAGAGCATCTTCGGGAATGGATTTTTTCAAAACTATTTCATCACCTTTTCTTATTACAATCAATTTTTCTCCTTCTTTTATGTCTTTACGAATATCTAAAGGGATTACTACCTGCCCTCTTGAACTCATTTTTGTTACACCAATTGTCATAAATAAGATTAATCTTACTTATATTTAAATCTTTTGTATTAACACCCCCATATGATATCCAATTAAATATAGAGATTATTTAATATATCTCTTCTTATGGATAGCAAGATATTTTTTTATGAAATAATTAACAAAAGCTTCCTGCCCTCCTGTAAATGCTTTGTAATATAATGCTCTTTTTTTGTATTCTATGATTAAAATGGGATAACCTGCGTGCCATAATATATGATTCATTAATAATCTTCCAATCCTTCCATTTCCATCGCCAAAAGGATGAATACTTTCAAATTGATAGTGGGCCCTTCCCGCCAATTCCACAGGATTCATTTTCTTATTTTTATCAATGAAACCTATTAAATCATTCATAAGGTTTTCAACATTCTGCCAGTTTGGAGCTAAATATGGGCCAACCCTTACTAAATAATCTCTAAATTTTCCAGCAATATATGGCTTTGTTTCTCCAAATATTTCCTTATGCCATTTCAATAATAATTCTTTAGTTATTTTTTCATTATTTTTTAATATGTCTAAGAATACTTTGTTGTGTGCTTCTGTTTCCTTAACCTCCATTAGTGGTTTATTTGGAGAAATTTTATCATGAATAATTTCTCTTACCTCTTCCAGAGTTATTGTAGAACCTTCTATAGCATTTGTATTGTATGTGAATGCAATGGAAATTTCTTCAAGTTCTTTTTTCTTCATGCTTTCAGGGGTTCTTTTCCATTCCTTTTGAAAATTTTCTCTTATATTTTCAAGTTTGTTGTATAAATCAACTTTTAATTCCCTGCTAAATTCTTCTTTTATTTTGTCAATATTCTTCGGAATTTCAGAACCAAGATATTTTTCCTTTTTTATTATTTTACTTCCTTTTCTTGTGCTATGCTCTAAGTAATAATATGTCTTCTTTCCCTTTGTTTTTTCTCTAATAATCATAGAATACTTATACCCCTACATATTTATATATTTTTCTGTTTTTAGTTATAATGTAGGGTTACGCCCCAGACTGGAATAAATTCCGTCAAGGTCGTTTTCTTACGAAAACGCCCCGATCGAACCACTAAAGGATACGGGAAGAAATGTTTACAAAACTATTTATTCAAATATTTTTTATGCTCGTCCAAATATCTTCTAAAAAGCCACTGAACAAATATCTTATCATCTTTTTTTACCTGAGACCTTTCTAAGGCATTATAATAACTATCTCTTTTAGTATATGGAATATCTAATAAAGGGAACTTGTTTTTCTTTAATACAAAGTTCATTATTAATCTTGATATCCTCCCATTTCCATCAGAAAAAGGGTGAATTGTCACAAATTTTAAATGAACCAAAGCTGCCAATTCAACTGGATGAAATTTCCCTTTTTCTTTGTTATACCAATCGAAAAATGATTTTAATAAAACGTCTAATTCTAAATACATTGGCGGGACAAACTTGGAACGAGATATTTCAACATTATGGCTTCTTATCTTTCCCGCAATATCTTCTCTGGTTTCTTTCATTAAATCCAGGTGCCATTTAAGAATAATTTGCAAGTTTAATTCCTTCTCATAATCTAACATTTCAAAAAATACTTTTTTGTGTGCTTCAGCTTCCTTTACATCTCTTATGGGTTTTGAAGAGGGGGTTATGCCTTTTTCCAGTAAATTAGCGGTTTCTTTCAGAGTTAATGTGCTTCCTTCTATTCTTTGTGTATTATAAGTAAATTTAACTGCAAAAGTATCTTTTGATTTCTCTTTGGCAGAGATGGGCATTGACTTGTACTCCCAATTAAAATTTTTTTCTATACTATCAATATCTTTCAAAAATCTTAATTTGTAAAATTCCTGCAAAAATTCCCTTTTCTTTTCTTCAATGTCTTTTGGGATAGATTCGCCTAAATAAAACTGCTTTTTCTTTACAGATTTTCCCTCCCTATAACTATGGACGATATAGAAATATTCTTTATTGCCTTTCTTTATTTTTTTAATCTCAACCATGCTTAAAGGTATACCTACATATTTATAAATTTATTGTTTTTATACAAAATGTAGATACATACATCCCACACTGAAATCATAGATTTCGTGAAGTTCGTTGATTAAAATCAACGCCCCGACCGGGATTCGAACCCGGGTCACGGCCGATCTTTATGTTTTACCTTCCAAAAAGGAGAGGTAGTGTCAGGAGAACCTTGGTTCTCCCACATTTGAAAGGGCCGCATTCTTGGCCTCTGAACTATCGGGGCTCACTCATTTCATTCGTTCACCCTGACATCGCCCTAGCGAGGTCGATGCAAGGCTACAATCCGTAGGACTTGGCAAAACCTTTTGGGTTTTAGCCTGAACTATCGGGGCTAAATTCTAGCGAATTTTCCCAAAGCCGTTCTTTACAGAACGTCTAGGGCTCATCGTTAATTTTCACTAGGAATACTAATTATTTCAGTCAAAAATCCTTTTTAAAACTAACTAAATAAAATAAAAAAGAAAAGGGAAACCTATTTCTTCTGCCAGGCCACAAAACCTAT
>JBBDYV010000052.1:2853-4892 GCA_040900515.1 Candidatus Pacearchaeota archaeon
ATAAAATAAAAAAGAAAAGGGAAACCTATTTCTTCTGCCAGGCCACAAAACCTATGGCTATCATATAAAGCACAAATCCTATTTGAGGGATTATTATGGATAAGCTAAACCATCCCGGATACTTCTTCCTTTCAAAGATTTTCCATGTTGCGACTATTATAAGGACGAATATTGTCAGCCACCCTGCCACAGGTATCAAAATAAGGAAGACCCATGCCCAATGGAAGCCTGCCAGCTGAAACATCATTGCTATGTTGGCTATTGGAATCCAAGCGAGCCAGGCTCTTTTATATTTGAGACTCTGGGCTATTGTCATCCAGGCCATTGAAACATAGACATAAATTGCAATGAATACAAGGAACATTAATGCCATGACACCTGCAAAAACTGCCCCTTTCATCCAGTCTCCTATAAAATAATTTCCAAACTGTTCATACATTTTATTTACCCCCTTTTGCTTCTTTCCCTTTTTCAGGGATTATAATCCATGCTATCAAATAGCCTATTAATCCAAGCCCTACTGATAAAATAGTTACCAAAACCCATATTAATCTTATGATTGTTGGATCTGTTTCAAGATACTCTGCAATTCCCCCACAAACTCCTCCAAAAATTCTCTCCTTCTTGCTTCTATATAGTCTTTTCATTTTGTTATAATGTGTTCCTCCAATCCATTTTTTCATTCAATTCGGAAATGAGCCTACTCGGATTTGAACCGAGGACCCCTGCCTCACTTAGAGTAAAAACCTCCAGCGGGTTTTGACAAATCCAGCAACCCAATCCCGCTATCCAAGTGAAATTAATCCTTTAGGATTAAACTCATATAAGAGCAGTGCTCTGAACCAGGCTGAGCTATAGGCTCATTCTTCGCCTACGCTACGATGAGACTCTCCATTTGAATTCGGAAATCTCATAGAGCTATAGGCTCACGATGTTTGCCTTCGCTACACTTTCCTCATTGCTTCGGAAAAGAGCTATAGGCTCACATTTTAACCTATAATAAACGGATATTTAAAAGTTATCTATTTCTTGACTTATTTTAAAATATAAATAGAAAACGCCAAGTTTATTCCTTTTGCTTTTTATCTAAAATCATCTATTTTGTCCATAACTTAAGAAATTCTTCAATATTATTTGTTATCTTACATTTATTTATGTAAGGTAAAATTATGGAAAAGGTATGAAAAATCTTTATCGACGGTAAATAAAACGTAGGGAAACAGGAAACAGAGGCGTAAGTAAAATTTATAAAAGAGAGAGAATTAGTTTTCCTACATAAAAAGGGGAAATATGAAAGAGGTTACCATAAGTTTGATTAGTAATAGAAGGATATTTGTATTGCTTTCAGCTTTTTTGATTATTTTATTTTCAGTTAATCTTATTTCTGCAGAAGCAATAAATGATACCTTACATCTAAACATTCAAACAACATTCACAAACGGAACAATTGAATCAGGGACATTTGACTTTGTTTTTAACATTACTGAAAATTCAACTATTACTGAGTGCGGGGCTCCTGTTGTTTACAATCATTCATTAACTCTTGCAACAGATTCAAGAGGGGTTGTTTCAATTTATCTTCCAACCGTTGGCTCAGGAGGAGGAAACTTAAGCAGTTTGAGTTTTGACAAGCAATATTATCTTTGCTATTTTAGGGATGGAAGCCTTGTGAACGTGTCCCAGCTTGGCCGTGTTCCCTATGCTTTCAGGGCTACACAAGTAAACCTGAGTGAAATTACAGTTGATTCAAATCTTGATATGGATAATTTCAATATTACAGATGTAAATACTGGTTTTTTCAGCTTCCTTGGTAGTTTATTGAGTAGGGTTACAACTCTCTTTACTCAAAATATCCAGTTCAATGGAACAATAAATGGGAGTGGAAATCTTACATTGATTAATGGGGGAAGGATAGGAGTTGGAACAGAAACACCTGATGAGGAGTTGGAAGTTGATGGAGACATTTTAATCAGTGGGGCTTTTCAAAGTACCGGAAATGAGATAATATATGCTGGCTCTCCTCTTGGGCAAATAAAGTT
>JBBDYV010000053.1:0-4820 GCA_040900515.1 Candidatus Pacearchaeota archaeon
TGCATTTTCATTTTTCTTAGATATTGGCTTTGTCTCAACCCCAACGCTTTTAAATGAAATATTTCTATTAGAATTGTCTCTGTAGCTCAGTCGTTTAGAGCGCGGCTCTCATGGATTTAAATTTGTTTGAGTACGTTTGACGGAAAATCTCTGATTTTTCAGTCTATGAAGCAAGTTGTTGAGAAAGGCCGAGGTCGGGAGTTAAACTCTCCCCAGAGACATCATCTTCTTATTTTGTCTGCAATTTTTTTGAGCTCTTTAGAATCCATATTCTTAGCTCTTTCTGGGTTTAGTTCATTTCCTTTGTTTAATGGAACAAGATGAATATGAACATGGGAAACTCCAAAACCCTCTACAGCAATTCCAACTCTTTTTGGTAATAATTTTTCTTTTAAAATCTTGGCTATTTTTTTTGCGTTTAACATTAATTCTTGATATTCTTTATCATTTAAATCAAATATATAATCTGTATGTTTTTTTGGAAGAAGGAGAGTATGGCCAGGATTGATAGGATTTAAATCTAGAAAAGCAAAGTGTTTTTCATCTTCCCAAATTTTTTCAGCAGGAATCTCCCCCTGAACTATCCTGCAAAACACACAATTTTCTGCCATTTTATAATCAATTTTTTATAATTTAAAAATTAAACGGCTTTCCAGCCTTGCTAAATTTAATCTCATCGTTGATAAGTTTCTTCAGTGTTTCTCTCAAACCATCTATTTTTACTCTTATCTGCCTTCCCGTATTTCTTTCCCTTACTGTAACATCTTTTTTCTTTACGCTGTCGCCATCTATTGTTACACAAAAAGCAGTTCCAATTTCATCATTTCTTGCATATCTTCTTCCAATGCTCCCAATTTTATCATACAAAACATTCAACTCTGTTTCATTTCTCAAATCATCCAGAACTTTTTCAGCTGTTTTCTCAAACTTCGCTCCTTTTACAATAGGAAAAACAGCTACTTTTATTGGGGAGAGAATAGGAGGGAATGAAAACATACTTCCTTCTTTTCCAACATTATAAAAGACATCCAAAAGCATCCATATATTTCTGTCAACTCCAAAACTCAGTTCAAGAACATGAGGCAAAACCTTCTTTCCGTCGTAAAATACCTCAAGGTTTTTCCCAGAAACACTGCCGTGTCCTTTCAAATCATGATCTGTTCTGTAATGAACACCTGCAATTTCCTTGAATCCGCCAAGAGTGTCAAGGAAAACTTCAACATCAAAATGAATTTTATTATAAAAAGCTCTTTCTTGTTCGCCCAACTCCCTAAATCGGAACTTTTCAGCAGGAACTTTCAATGTCTTCAGATAAAAATCCTGAACTTTTGACGCATAATAAAGATAAAACTTTGGAATTTTATGAGTATTATTTAACTCATTACAACTAACCCATGTTATATCACTCTTATCATGAAACTTTATTGCTAATTTATTATTTTTAACCTTATTCCATTTCTCATGCTCTTCAATTTTTTCAGCATCAAAAAAAATCTGCAATTCTGCCTGACTAAACTCTCTCAATCGAAAAAACATTTGTCTTGGAGAAATTTCATTTCGATATGCCTTATCTATTATTGCCAATCCGAGAGGCAATTTTCCTCTAGTTGCGGCAAACTCTTCTTTAAATGCAAGATATGCTGCCTGAGCTGTTTCCGGACTTAAATATGCCTTCTCCTCGTTAAATCCTACATTAATAGGAAACATCATGTTAAACTGCTTTACTTCAGAAAGTTCTCCTCCGCATTTTGGACATTTCAACTTTTTCTCTGCAATTTTTGCTGTCATTTCCTCAATTTTCATTTCTCCAGCATTTTCAACCCCATTATCTTCAAGAAACTGGTCCGCTCTAAATCTGAAATGGCACTTCTTGCATTCTGTTAAAGGATCATTAAAATTCTCTATATGCCCCGAGGCTTTGAAAACGGGTTCAGGAAGAATATTATTGCTTTGTATCTCATAAAAATTATCGTCCAGCCCAAGAATATTCTTTCTCCACAATCTTTCCCAGTTTGCTTTTAGCATTTTCCCCAAATGCCCGTATGTGAAAAACCCAGCTTTCCCCCCATATATATTCGCAGTTTGAAAAAAGAAACCACGCTTTCCTGCAATGGAAGATATTTCATCGATTTTTTTCCCAACCTTCACTTCTTTTTTTATCTCTGTCTTGATTTCTTCCTTTTTTTCTTGCTGCAATGGTTTTCGTATAAACTCTTTTGCTTTTTTCTCTGCGTCTTTCTTATTTTTGCCAAGGTAAGCAAGTGTTTTTGTCTTTACCTTCCCAGTACTTTTTTCTCTCTTATTCTCATTGAGATAATAATATTCATTTCCGTGAATTTTCTTCTTAACAATAAAGCTCATTTTAATTTTTCACTTGAAAGAATTTTAGAAGTTAACCCTAGGGATTTTTTCATTTTTATTATTGCAACACACTCTATTTTGTAGGAACTACAAAATACTATTTAAATGTTTTGGTAGGCACTACTATCTTTACTTATTAGTTTGCGCCTGCCATTTTCCTAGAAACCTTTCTTCTTGTGAAAAAGAAGTAAACTCCTGCAACAACCACAACAAGAACAACTATTGCAAGAACATTTCCTGTTGTTCCAAGATCATCTCCAAGAACAAAGAATCCTGTAGGAGATCCAAGAGTTATTGGCTCTCTTACTGAAACAGAATATTGTTGTGAGTTAACATTTACTGAAAGAGTCATATTTCCTTCAAGCGAAGAATTTATTGCAATATTTGCCCTGAAGTTATCAGTCTCATTTGCATCAACGCTGCTGTTTTGTGATGCATTCGCAACTTCAACGCCAGAAGCATCCAAAATGAAGAATTGCATTTGAACATCCTGGCCTTCTCCTGTAAGTTCTGTAAGTGCATAATCAACTCTTACTCTTCCCAAGCTTGTTCTTTGAACATCAAGTATGCTGAACCCAAGTCTCTTCTGTAATACATTAACTGTGAATGACTTGCTTGCGCTTGTCTCTGCACATGCAACAGACAACCCAAGAGCGTATGCTCCAGGAACAGTATCTTCAGGAACGCTAACAGTGAAGCCAAGTCCTGCTGTTGCCCCAGCTCCAAGATTATTTGAACTGCTTGTGATGGTTATCCATCCAGAATCATCTCCACTCAATGAACATCCAGTTACTGCAGTTGTTCCACTGTTTTGAACTGAAAGACTCATTTCCTTTGTATCTCCCTGAATAACATCTGATAAACTTACTTCTCCAAGAGTTATCTGTGTTAAAGATATCTGTGGAATAACAGGCTCAACAGGCACTTCCTCAACAGGCACTTCCTCAACAACAACTTCTTCATCTGTTGTTTCTTCCGATGTTTCCTCTTCATCGTCGATGCTTATTGAAAATCCAATTGTATCTGAAGCACTTCCTTCATTTCCAACAACATTCATTGTAAGAACATAATCTCCTCCGCCAACATCAAGGCTAAATGTTGTGTTTGCGCAGTCTGTAATAGTTGCATTCAACATCTGCTGGCTGTTTGCACTGTTAACTATTTCATATGAACATGAAAGGTTTGTTCCTGTTGCAACAAAGTTCAAAGGCAATCCGGTATTTGCACTCTTTTCTCCTAAAGGTTCCAAAAGTTCAACAGAGACAGTAACTGGTGCAGGAACAGGAGTAGATGCCAAGGAAACGCTTGTTAAAGTATCATTAACAGAATCAAACAAAACTCTGTACTGGAAATATTGTGTTGTTGCATTCAAATTATTCAAATCAGCAGTAGCAAAAGTTTCATTTGCGCAAGCTGAATCATCACAAGCCCTCACTTCAAATGAAACCCCTGTTCCAACCCATGTAAGATTATTCCAAACAACTGAATTCCCAGCATCAAAAGGCTTTGAAGTATATGTTCCAGATGTTTCATTAGAGCTTGAATTCAAAACAACAGCACTAGTACTTGTATTGTAAAGTGAATTTGAATAGGTTCCCTCATTGAATGCATTTTCAGTGCTCTGCTCAAAGACAGCAAATCCTGTCAGCCCAAGATTAAAATAATAAACTGCAAAAACAGCACCGAGAACTAAGACTCCAACATAAAGATAAACTGCAACCTCTTTTCTTTCCATTTTTTAGATTAAGAAAGTGTAGCAAATTTTAATTCGCTCTTTTCTTTCCATTCTCTATTCTATAATTCATTCATTTAAAAACTTTTTCAAAATTCAATATATACTTCTTTTTTAAAAATTTCTGGAATTTTCCCTCTTTTTTAAAAATTTATTTCTTTGTTTTAAAAAATTCTGGGATGAAATTAAATTCTTAATGTAAAAAATAAAAAAGATTTTCAATATCTTCCCAAAATATCTTTCACATTATCTATGTTATAATATATATTTTACACATCCATAATAATTTTTGTTCCTGTTATTTAACATTAGTCAATTATATTAACCTATTAATGTATCTATTCATACATATATTAATCTATTCATAAATGGATAGGTATATAAATCCATTCTTATATTATTTCGTATTTAAGGGGTTGAGAAATGCAAGATAGTCTTACCGAGACAGCACTAAAAATAATTGAAAATTCCGACGACGTGTTGGAAACAAAAGAAGTACAAGAAAGAGTCGAGACTTCTATCAAAGATGTTACAAGAACAAAATTATTCTCAAGGTTGAATAATCTTCGTGGCGAGGGAAAGATAAAAGGAAAGTTTGTTGGCCCTGGAAAAGGAGTTTGGATTTGGTGGAAACAGGGAATTATCAAAAATCATATTTTGGAGGAAGACGAAAATGAATAACAAATTGAAAATTCTCAACCCTATAGAAATTAGCCTCGGAGCTTAT
>JBBDYV010000054.1:0-4363 GCA_040900515.1 Candidatus Pacearchaeota archaeon
AATTTGGCAATTATGTTTTTATTGGAATGAGGGGGTATAGCTTTCCTGGAAGAGTTAAGAGTAAGGCATTCAGAAAGCATAAGAAAATTTTGGAAAGGCTGTTTAACAAAAATAAGAAGGAAAAAATAATTTTTGTATCACATAATATTGCCTACAATACTAAATTAGATAAGCTGTCTATTAAAGCATTGAAATTTGCTTCCAAATCGGCCGGAAAGAAACACAAAAAGGAAATAAAAGACAGAAAAAGACATTACGGTTCAAAAATGGCGCGGAGAATTATTGAGAAATACCATCCAATTTTACATCTTGGCGGACATATCCACGAATCTGCCGGTAAAGATAAAATAAGAAAGACAATTTTAGTCAATCCTGGAGCAGCACATGAAGGAAAAGCCGCGATAATTGAACTGAATGATGGAAAAGTGAGGAAAATAAAATTTATCAGGTAAAAACTTCAACAAAAACCCTTAAAAATGGTGACTGTTTTCCTTTTCTATGCAAATAGGGAACGTTGATATAAAGTGGCTTGGGCATTCTGGTTTTCTTATCAAGAATTCAAGTGTTATTTACATAGACCCATACAACATAAAGGATGGATTGGAAAAGGCAGATATAATTTTGATAACACACAACCATTATGATCATTGCAGTGTTGCGGACATTGGAAAAATCATCAAGGAAGGAACAAAGATTGTTATAACTCCTGACAGCCAGAGCAAGATAACGAGATTTGACACGCCGATAAGCATGGAGCTTATTGAACCGGGACAGGAGCTTAACTTCGGGGAAATAAAAATTTCAGCTATTCCAGCTTACAATATTGACAAGCATTTTCACCCTAAAGACGAGCAAGGAGTTGGATATATAATAAAAAATAACGGCGTGATAATTTACCATGCCGGTGATACAGATTTTATTCCTGAAATGCAGAAACTTACTGGATATCAGCAGCCGGACAAAGAATTTGTTGCATTGCTTCCAATAGGAGGCAGGTTTACAATGACCTTTGAGGAAGCCGTTGAGGCTGCGAAACTCATCAAACCTACTGTTGCAATTCCAATGCATTATGGAAGCTTAGTTGGCACGGAAGAAGATGCAAAAGAGTTTGTGAAGTTATGTAGCGAGGCTGGAATTAATGCTGAGATTTTGCAGAAGGAGTGATTAAGTTTCGGAAAAAATAAATTATAACATAAAATTCTGTTTCATTAACAATATAATTTAAGCGAGGAGTATTTTTTATATCAACAATCGAGTGAAATAATATTTTTATACTAATTTTTCAGAAAATATAGAAACTAACCTTCTTTTTTAACGACAAAATATTTTTAATCGCCAAAAAGGCTCAAAAAACTATTGTGTTTGAAAAAACAAATATTTTTAATCGCCAAAAAGGCTCAAAAAACTATTGTGTTTGAAAAAACAAATATTTTTAAAGAACAAGACCCTTAATTTTTTATTAAATTAATTTATTCTTTCGGGGGATTGAATAAATTAATTGTGTGGGGTGTAGGGGTGCGATTTCTTTTATGATATTCGGAGATGTCAAAAGTATTTAAATCTTTCGTGGAAACGCGAAAAGATTTCTTGCTTTGATATTTCTGTGCCGTTTGCTTTGCAGACGGTTAGACAAAGATGAAAGGAGGTAAAAAATAAAAAATAAAATATGGCATTAGATTTTGCAAAAGAAGCAGTTCAGAACGCATCAAGTTTTAGTATAAACTTCGATGAGCTTAAGGCAGGAAAGGCAAGCATTAAGGTTGTTGGATGCGGTGGATGTGGTTGCAACATGGTTACTTGGCTTTTCAACAAAGGAATCAATGGCGCGACAGTCTACGGTATCAACACAGATGCATTGCACTTGAGTGTTACAAAAGCTGATGAGAAGATCCTTATTGGTAAGGAGCTTACAAGAGGACTTGGATGCGGAGGAGACCCAAGAAGAGGTAGAGAATCTGCAAAAGAAGCAGTTGTCGACTTGAAGAAAGCAGTTTCAGGAGCAGATATGGTATTTGTCCTTACCGGACTTGGTGGAGGAACAGGTACAGGTTCAGCTCCAGTTGTTGCACAGCTTGCAAAGGAGACAGGAGCTGTTGTTATTGGAGTTGTTACAATGCCTTTCGAAGCTGAAAAAGCAAGAATTGACAAGGCAGAATGGGGACTTCAGGAACTTAGAGAAGTAACCAACACTTGCATCGTTTTGGATAACAACAGGCTTGTTGATATAGCGGGGCAGTTGCCAATTGAACATGCATTTGCTGTAGCAAACGAGCTTGTTTCAACAATGGTAAAGGGTATTGTAGAAACAATTACTCTACCAAGCTTGATCAACCTAGACTACGCAGACGTGTCAGCTATCATGAAGGAAGGAGGAGTTTCTGTCATTGGAATCGGAGAAGATGATTCATCTGACAGAGTTATGCAGGCAGTTAAGCAGGCCCTTACACATCCTTTGCTGGATGTTGATTACAAGGGAGCTACAGGAGCATTGATACACATAACCTGTGGACCTGACTTGAAGCTTGAAGAATTCGACCTTGTTGGTAGAACAGTTTCAGAAAACCTTAGTGCAGAAGCAAATGTTATTATTGGAGCAAGAATTAACAAGGATTTCATAGGGAAAGTCCGGGTTATAACAATAATGACAGGAGTCAAGTCCCCTTACGTTTTGGGACATGACAGAGAGGAAGCTGGAAAACCCGCTAAAGAGATGTCCGATTTGGGCATAGAAGTTTGGCGATAAAACTGAAAAGTTTTATCTAAATAAAAAATATTTGATTCCGGGCGTGGAAACACGCCCGATTTTTCTTTTTTAATTGAATTTCTTGTTATAATAATCCTTAAAAACATTAATATCAAATCAAAATGATGTTCATGTTAGATAAGAGACTTGTGTGGCAACCAACAGATTTGTATCAGACAGGACATGAATTTAACATTATTCTTGACAGAAAATTCGCAGAGGAAATGCTTTCTGTGAAAATTAATTCTCAAACAAGAAGGAGATTGGATGAAGTGATTAAAGAACTCAATCCGAAAAATTTTAACCCCCATTTTCAGTATTATGAAGATACTGCCTTTGTACTGCAATTTAACCTTGGTTTTGGAGGAAATTGGCTTGCTGTCAACGGGACATATGGAAAAAATCCCTTGGATGTGTTTGATGATTTCTATATCCCTTACTCTTCCCATAATGTTGACACCTCGGCAGACGCTTATAGTTTAATGAGACTTGTGGATTTTTGGGTTGAACATGCGGACACTATCAAAGAATTATCCAAATAATTTTCACCGAGGTTTTTAATGAACTTTCTCTAATATTTTTTAAGTATCGACGATGGTTTTTTCTTCGTTGCCCAAATTATATCTTGTTAAGATAGGAAGAAGTTGTATAGATTATATGCAATTCCCAACATATATATTCCGAACCAAATCCAAGGACCTGTCCTTTTTTCCTCTTCCCTGTCTTCTATTGCCCTGTTTAATTCATATTGCAGATAGAGGTAATTGAAGAAAATTGTAAATACGACTGAAAGTTTTCTTTTTGTCCCCTTTTTTTCCAGAACTTCGTTAATTGCCGAATGAAAGTTAAATGCGACTACCAAGAATAAAATCGCCATGATTGCAGAAATTCCATAAAGCACATAAACTAAATATGCTAAAAATGAACCCAGGGATAATGTGAAGATGGAAATTATTGTAAGGACAAATATGAATATTGCTATCAAAATTTGGAGGATTGTAAGAATTAGTAGCGTTACTGGAATTTTTTTAGTAAGTTTTTTCGTCGTGTTTAAATTATTAATCTCCGGAGCTCTTTTGATATACCACATTATTGAATAAATTCCAAGAGTAATTATCGAAAGAAAGACGAGCAGGGCAACACTTTTCTTCTGAGGAATTTTTTTGATTGAGTTTTCCATTTGCATATTAAAGGTTATTTTATGAATTTTTCATCTTGTCATTCTCCCATTCATCAAAATAAAGTATATTATCAAGAGCTATTTTTTCTTTTCTTGCGTATTTCTTTTCAAACTCATATCCTATTGGGAACATAGCTTCAACATGAATATGCTCTGGAACTTTTAATGTTCTTTTTACTTCTTCTTCCGTAAAATGTCCTACCCATGAAGTAGAGAGTCCAATCTCTTCAAGTTTAAGAAGAAAATTCTGGATTGCTGCTCCTGCCTGCTGCCTTACATAAATCTCTCCCCTTTTTCCATAAGCGTTTACTGTTCTTGATGGGTTTGAACAAACCACAACAACATAATGCACCTTGCCTACAAAAGGCTGCTGTGATGCATCTGCAAGATTTTCAATAATATTTTTGTCGCTTACTAGAATAAATTTCAAAGAATAATTG
>JBBDYV010000055.1:0-4292 GCA_040900515.1 Candidatus Pacearchaeota archaeon
GTCTCTTTCCTTTCCTGACCCAGATCAATCTCAATATATTCATCACCAAACTCTTCTCCTGAAGAGCCGGAAAGCATTTTTTTTAATTTATCGAAAACCATATGATATTTTCACTTTTAGATTATTTATAAATATTTCGTAGTTTTCTCACACATATCATTTGTTAATTGATTCAGTTATTTCCTCTTGGATTTTGTCCATTTTTTCGTGCAGGTATGTTTCCTGCTTGGAAAAGGAGTCTATTCTCAGCTTAAGAATTTTCTTTTTTTCATCAAGTTCTTTTTTTATTTTGGATTTTTCCGTTTTTATCATCAATTGCCCAATTATTTTGAAGACTTCATCGCCAGATTTTTCTATTTCGAGCAAAGCAGAATTGGTTTCATCAAGTTCAAGTTCAAATGCTTGTTTTTGAAAAAGAGTGTTTTGAAAGTTTTGTTCCAGAATTGCGAGTTCCTGTATTTTTTTGTTGTCTTTCATTTGCTTTTGAGAGAATGACTGAAAACCTCTTTATTTTCTTTCATTCTAATCTGTCTTTACTGTTTTAACTTTGGTCCTTGGTTTGTAAAAGATTTTGCTACCGCAGTAAGGACATGCAAATCTCTTTTTGATGGATACATCAGTTATCTTCTTCTCGCACTTGAAACATTTGTATGTTGTCATTTTATTGTTTTTTAGTATTTTTCTAATTTATCAGAGATAATATGCATCTGATGCAAATTTCTTTCCGCACTTTTTCCTTGAACATTTCCATATTCCAGTTGACAATCTCTTTGCTCCCTTTTTACCACAGTAAGGACATTTCTGTTTTTTTCTTTGTTTTTCTTCCACGTCAGAAAGTTTGGATTTTGCTCTTTTTCCGTATCTTGCACCGAATCTTCCTGCTGCTCTTGCTTTTTTTGTTTTTGATGTCATTTTTTATTGAGGAAATGGGGTCGCGGGGATTCGAACCCCGGTCATCAGGTCCCAAACCTGAGATACTGCCAGGCTATACTACGACCCCTTAAATAAAAAGGGTCTAAGTAATTTATAAAGCTATTTCTTTAACTCGGCTACGCTTAGACGAGTTTTTTATTTTTTCTTTGTGTCTGCCTTTTTCTTTTCCGGCTCTGCTTTTGCCTTGGCTTCTTCCGTTGCTGCAGGGGTTGCCGACGTTGCTGCTCCTGCTGCAGGGGTTGCTGTTGCCTTGGCTGCCTCAGCTTCTTTGACTGCCTTCTCTGCCTTCAACAATTTCTCCTGCTTTGTCTTTACATCAAAGAAGAATTCATCAAGTGCTTTTCTTTTCTCGGAAGGTGTGACTGCAATTTCTGATTTTATTTCCTTGTCATATTTTCCTTCCTCAATCTCTCTCTCAACTTCTGCTGCTGATTTATTTTCAACAAGAACCCCAAGGCTTCCGCATGTTCCAACAACTGTCTTAACTGCAGCTTTCAAATCACGTGCAAGCATATTTGGAAGCTTTGTTTTTGCAACTGCAATTATTTGCTCTATTGAGGCATTGTACATTGTTACTTTTTTTTGCATTCCAGATCCTTTTTCAATTCCAAGCTCTTTTTTTAGCAACTCTGAAACTGGAGGGGAAAACACCTTAACTTCAAAGCTTTTTGTTGAGGGATCAACGTCAAGTTCAACAGGCACTTTTAATCCCTTAAAGTTTTTTGTAGAATCATTAACTGCCTGGATAACCTGATTTATGTTTATTCCCACTGGACCAAGTTTCTGACTAAGTGCAGGACCCGGTGCCATACTTCCTCCATCGACTAAAAGTTTAATTTGCATTTTATTTTTCTCTTATTGTTCTTCCTCTGATTCACGTCTTATAACCTTTACATTGTCTATCTTGACTGTAACAGGCAAGGGAACAACTGCTCCCAAAAGACTTACCACAACTTCTTCCTTCTGTTTGTCTATTCTTAAAACTTTTGCCTTTTCTTTCTTGAAAGGCTCAGATATCATTTCGACAATATCTCCTTCTTTTATTGAAACTGTTGTTGCTGATGGCTCCACCATATTTTTTATTTCTTCGTAGCCTATTGTTTTTCCTATTATTCCTTTTACATATGGGAGATTGAAAACTGCCTCTTCCGCAGATTCCCTGTCCTCTGCCTCGAGAAGAACATATCCCCTCAAACCATGCGGCCTTGATACAGAATAAACATTAATTTTTTTCTTCTCCACTCTTTCCGAAATTATATCGACGGCTCTTTCCTCTTTGTTTGTTGTAACTTTTATTATAAATATCATTTTACTTTTTTGTTTTTTTATTTAAGTTTATTTGATTTAGCTCCGTCTACACCTTAAAAATCAAAGGAGTAGTAATATTATTTGAAAATTATGGTATTTAAAGTTTTGTTTTTACTTTTTATAGTAAATAATTAACTTTGGTCTTTTTGATGCATCCGAGTTATCACTGCTATAAAACTTTCCATATGATTCGTTCTGTTCTGTTGAAATACTTATTCCATAATTTGGCTTACCATTAATCCAATCCAGAACTAGGGAAGTTGCATCAAATTCATGCCATCTCTCGCCTTCGGTGATATCTTTTCTAGAAAATAAATCTGTAGATGGTTTAGTGTCCCATTTAACAGAGGACTCACTCCATGAATCATTTATTTTCGAAATTTTTATTTTAGGAATTGCTGCGATATAATTATTGATGACCCATCCATAAACGGCAAGTTTTGCAGAACTGAAAGTTGCTCCTGAAGGAAGCCCAGATACAGGAATTTCTATAAGAGTTTCTTTTTCTCCGCCATGTCCGGAAACATAATCTCTAGAAATTTCCAACTCCTCCGTATCTCCAAAACCAGAATAACTTTTACTTCCGTCCGACCAAAGAGTATATCTAACAAAAGCGTCTTTTCCTTCTGGACCGGGTTGAATAATCAAACTATCATTTGCAATTGGTTTTGTTTTTTCATATATAAGTTTCTTATAACCAAGAAGGGGAGCATTGAAATCAGCCAAAACTTTTTTGAAAACTTTCATCTCAACTCCAATTGTACCATCAAAATTTCCATAAACAGAAACTTTTTCGGAGGAAACTTGGGCCTCAAGTCCGCCAAGCACTTTTACTTTTGGGCCTGCAACTCCCCAAACTGGGAACTTTAGGCTCGGTCCTCCGCCAGCTTTAAATACAAAATATGAGGATGAAAAAGAAGGTTCTTTAAGTGTAAAACTGTGCTGCCAGTTTGCTATCGGACTCCATTGTCCTCTGTCATATTTCAATCCAACGGTGAAAACAGCTTTCTGAATTGCCCCAACTTCTCCAAGATTTATTCCTCCTGCAAACTCCAATCCAAATTCTATTTTTGGATGGACGGTTATGGGTAGATATGGTGGAGAAGGAATAACTCCTATTGTGACTGGAGGTAAACTAATAGGTTCTCCGATAGGAATGTATTCAGTAAACTGACCTGAAATGCCTGATTTCAAAGTAAGGTCACACTCTTCAGTTGAAATTATTTTAAATATAAGTTCTTCAAGAGAATAATTCTCAATTTTCCCTTGCAGAACAATCTCAACATCAAAAGATATTTTCCCGTCTGCAATCAATCTATCCCATGTTGTTGAAGAACTTCCATCAAAATCATAAATCACATCACTATTCAAAGATACAGAAAGTGGGGTAATCTTTTTTTGGAAATAGAAATTAGCATCCTTCACTGCTTCTTCGAGTGCTGCCTGACTTGTATATGCAGTTTTTTTGTCAGAAGATGTTGAATTTATTTTTCTGAGAAATCCCGCAGGAGCACTGTTATTTATATCTGATGCAATTATATCACCAGGAGCAAAACCGATTGGTTGGGAAAAAGCGATATTATTTTCATTTACAGATAATATTGAATTGATTTGTGATGGGGTAAGAACATAGACATTGTACAGATTTTTAACAGTTAAATTGTATTTTTGGGAAACGGCAGGATTTTTACCATCGCTGGCACTCCATTCAATTTCACTTATTTGATCGCTAAAAACATCTGGAGCATTTCCGCTAATTAGACCATTTGAATTCATTGAAATCCATGAAGGATTCTTGACAGGAGAATAAGTTATTTGGTCTCCGTCAGCATCACTGGCTTTTGCCTGATAACTGTATAACTGATTTTCAGTAATCAATGTTAAAGGAGAAGACATAATTACTGGAGCACTGTTTTTTGGTGTTGGAGTTGGAGTTGGAGTAGGAGTCGGGTTGGTGACGACATCTTTTGAGCAATTCAGAAATAGAGAGGCAACAAGTCCTGCAGTTATCAGCAATTTTTCTAATTTGCGTGACATTTTGGTTGTCAGAA
>JBBDYV010000056.1:0-4229 GCA_040900515.1 Candidatus Pacearchaeota archaeon
ATAATACCTCCTATTACAACCAAAGCAATAAGAACAAAAGTACTGTACATCCAAAGATTCTTTTTTGAGATTTTTATTTCATCACTCATTTTATTTTTTGTTTTTACCCCCTTTCAATTGTCTGAATATTTGAAGACAGTTGATTGGAAATTTATTTCATTTCAATTGTCTACTTAACTGATAAAACACAGTTATAGAAACGTCTTATAAAGGTGACGTAGAACTGGTTTCACTATCAAAAACCGTCTATTTTAGAACAATTACGTTAGTCATGCCCCTTCTCTTTCTTTCAATTAGGTGGTGAGCTTCCAATCTATCTAAAATTCTTGAAACCTTTGACTTTGGAAAATTAAATTTCTCTACAATACTGCTTTGATAAACTCCTTTTTCTTTGTTTTCCATTATGAATCGGAAAACTCTCTTTTCTTCACTATTTAATTTGCTAATATCATAATCTTTTTGTTCAATAATCCTTTCTTTGTTAAAGAACAGCAAATAAAAGCCAAGAGCCAGAATAAAAGAAAAAATACCTATCGCTATATGGGAAATTGATAATCCTTTTTCAACAGCAAAACATTCCTGACCATTAAAACAGCCAAGTTCTTGAGATTTCTGCGTGAGATTTGATATATAATAAATAAAAATCCCTCCAATAATCAATGAAAGAACAATCAAAATAACCCCCAATCTTTTATTATTTTCCATATTTAGCTATTGTCAAAGGGAGTATAAAAATTTTTCAGTTGTCTCTTTTTGCCTTATACCACAAAACATGCTCATAAACACTGCCCCACATCAATCCATACACCATAGCAAAAATTAGTTCTTCCAGAGGCACTCCTAAAACCAGGATTCCAGATATTGCAGATAGATTCCAAAACCGCTCAACAGCAAAAGGATAAGCCAAATTAAAGAACAAGAAGAATACAAAGTAAATGCCAAGGAATATTAATCCACTATACAAAATTTCTTTTTTCAAGTCAGGCCTGCACAATATAGTTGCTATTCCTCCTACAAAAAGAGCAATGCTTGCTGAATAAATTGGATTTAATTTTGTTAAAAAGAATAAGAGAATGAAGACTATAACTGGAGAAAATAAGGCAAGAAGATGATATTGATGTCTTTTACTATGCATTTCCTGTTTGTTCATTTTTATCTGCCTTGACTTAAAGATTGATTCGTAAATTACAGAACCAATTCCTCCGACAGCAAAAGTAAAAATTAAAGATTCTATGTCAAATCCTGTTGTTGCTGCAAGATTAAATAGAGAGGGGGGATTCCAATATTCTGGAACAAATAGCGGTTCTGTCAGCCCAAACGGCATTGTAAACAAACTTACGAAAAACATCTCTTTCCTTGTATTTTTCCCAAGCAGGAAAACAATAAGCCAGACTCCAAGTAGAATCAGGGAAAAAACAAGCCATTCATTAAATATTTCCATTATACAAATTTATTGTAAACCAATGCAACAAGCCATCCAATGACAAAGCTTATAACAGATGCTTCAATCATTCCAGCAATTATTCCACCTATAGTCAATGAAAAAAAATATGCCACTGCATCATCATTTCCACTGCTCCGATGTAAACTCCCAAATTTCCAAGAATTCCTAATAAAAGCATCAAAAAAGCAGCAACTATTGCAAAACTGTAAGCAAGGGCCTTTTCATTTATTTTTCCTGTCATTTTCACCTCCTTTTTTACCTGTTTTTTAAGTCAAACATTCCTGATAAATGTTTGGATGATGACTCATGTGTTCTTTCCATGATTCTTCTGTATAGCCTGGTTCGGGTTTGCATTTGTCTGCTGTATTATCTCCAGTGATGCCAGAATCTTTAACTGCATATATTACACCGGGAAAGAATGTAAATACCAAAAGTCCAGCAAGCAACAGCCCGACAATTATATACAATATTATTGTTTTGTCCATTTAATGGCAACCCCCTTTCATACCTTTCATTTTTCTTTTATGATTTAACATCAGACTAATTCCTACAAGATTTGAAATTATTCCTGCTCCTAGAAACCATGCTTGGTATTTCATCAAAAATACAGCAATCCCAGCAAAGCCTATGAAAGGAAGCGCATTAAAAAGAAAATGTGAACAGCAGGCCACCATACTTCCTGCTGAAATTCCTCCGGTTCCTGCAACAGTTCCAGTAAGTGCAGCAGTGTGTTTAATTGAAGTGTAAAGCCCAATCTGGGTCCCAAATCCTCCTACAAGAGGAAAAATAAGCCACCAAAAACTTCTCAAATTTAAAAATGCAAATTCAATTCCCTGGAAAATTGAAACAACAATAAAATAAAAGGCAAGCAAGCCAATTCCCGCTAACAATCCATAGATTATTGAATAATCATTCTTCATTTATTATTTTCCTCCCGCCTTGTTGCCATGAATTCATCCCTCCTTTAAGATCATAAATATTCTTATATCCCATTTCTGCTAACTGCTTTGATGCAACCTCTGACATTGCCCCGCTTCTGCAGTAAATAGCTATGGAAGTATTTTTATCTTTCGGGAGTTGTTCTGCATAATATTTCATATTCTCCCAATTTTCTGCAATCAGGTCGGTTCCTTCTATTTCCCCATAATAAGGAGTATGTGCATTAATAACAAAGACATTTTCATTCTGAATCAACTCTGAAAATTCATCAGAGCTAAGAACCCAGACATCTGATATTTCCACAAGCAAGATAATTCCTGTCAAGGTTATGACAGCTATTCCAATGATTAATAACAATTTTTTATTCACCATTTTTTGCAGCATTCAATAAGTTTTTTTGTGAGTTTATTGAATTTGAAAAGATATATAATAAAAAATAGAACCCATAAAGCCAGTATGATAATTAAGCCGTTAAAGTTAAACTGCCCAAATGTAATATAAATTATAAAGATAAATGTTAACAACAATGGCAGTCTAAATACCTTAAATTTTTCCTTAACTTTTTTCTCCCACAAATAAAAAATTCCAAGACTTGTATGCCCCATTAATATCGCAATTATTATTTTTTCTGTGAAAATATTAGCAAAATAAAGCACTAATAAAATTATCCAGCTCAAATTTACGGACAAGCATATGGCACAAAACTTCTTTATATTAAAAATACTCTTTATTGCCAGCAAAATAAAAAATAGCAATATTATACCAATCAATACCAAATTTATCAGTTCCATTTTATATTATTATATCAAAAGCTGAATTAATCCTCCTGTTATTACTAATAAACTTAATGTGAGAATAACCCCTTGAAAAGGCATTATTTTTCCTTTTCTTAAATTGCTTATTTTTTTGCTTAAAGAAGGAGAAGCAAAAACAATCAATCCTCCTGTCAGACTGCTTATCAAAGAGTAATCAATTGCAAAAGTTGTTCCATATTCACCGATGAAAGAAATGTACAGCGGACCAATTGCTGTAAAAATAGGCAATAGCGGTAGAACCGTAGTTAAAAACACTGCTAAAACTATCAACGATTTCTGGAATTTAATATATTGTTTTTTGGGAATTCGTGAAAACCACATTCCCATCGACATTGCAAATCCTCCGATAAACAAGGCAACAGCAACTTTGCTTACGCCAAGCCAAACGGCAGCTCCCGCGGCAGCTCCTGCTCCAATAGTGCATAGGGGACAGTGTGCGCTAATCAGTCTTGTTAAAAAAATTGCCAATGCTGGTAAAATAAAAATTTTCTTGTTCATTTTATATAAAGCTGAAGATTAATAAAGAGATAATCAAAATAACAATAATCCAGACTATCCATAAATTCTTTTTTTCTTTATTATAATCATGATTTTCATAACTGCCTTTTTGGTTCTTATTATTATGTGAATGGTTTTCGCAACAATTCATTTTTCCCCTAAATCCTCATGAACTCGCTGTAACTGCCGTCATTTGCGACGGCATAGATTACAAAAGGTCCTGACTTTTGTCCAACCATTCCCGGGCTTCCCATAGGCATTCCCGGCATCGCAATTCCCTTTATATCAGGCCGTTCTTGTAAAAGCTTTTCAACAGCTTCAAGAGGAACATGCCCCTCAACAAAGTAGCCTCCTATAATCGTCGTATGACAACTTTCCATTTCTTTTGGAACACCAAACTGCCTTTTTGTTGCGTCTGAATCCTGTACATTAAATGAGTTAATTTTTGGCTTTACTTTACCATCAACATAACTGGAATAAACATCACAGCAACCACATGTTATTGATTTGTAAATTTCTATGTTTCCATCAAT
>JBBDYV010000057.1:0-4160 GCA_040900515.1 Candidatus Pacearchaeota archaeon
ATCAAACGCAATTCATCTCGCCACTAAACTGGCGAGGGTTCTTGCGAAGCTCTAAAAATCATTTTTCTTGATATGTTAACTGATGAACAGGTTGCGGCTGTAAAGAGTCAGCTTATTGGGCACATAGACAAAAGTTTTCCAGATGAAAGAAAATCTTACGCTAAAGAACAGATTGAACACATGACTCAGAGGGAACTCGAAGATTTTCTGAAAAACAATAATCTTGTTACGGGACAGGATAGCAAATGCATTTTTTGTTCAATAGTTTTCGGAGACATTCCTTCATATAAACTAGATGAAAACTCCGATTCTATTTCTGTTCTTGAAATAAACCCTGTTTCGAAGGGCCATTCTCTGATTATCCCAAAGAAACATGTTTCTGAAGAAACAGAAGTTCCAAAAGAAGCCGAGAAACTTGCCAAGAAAATATCCAAGAAAATAAAAAGCAAACTAAAGCCAAAAAGAGTTGACTTAATTTCAACAAACACCTTCGGACATCATGTGATAAACATTCTTCCCATTTATACTGATGAAACCATTCATTCAAAAAGAATGGCTGCAAAAAAGGAAGAATTGGAGGAAGTTGAAAAGTTGCTTAAGAATTCAGCAAAAGTAGTTTCAAAAAAAGCTAAGTCATCAAGTCCAAAACCTAAAAAATCCTTAATCAAAAAAGTTGAAAAAGCAGTTGAAAATTTTGAGAAGAAATTATGGCTACCACAAAGAATTCCATAAATCTATTCCAGAAAAATAGAAGCCAATAAAAATTAGAAATATTATCAGGAACCCTGGACCAAATTGAATACCTCTCTTTATTCCTATAAATTTATGTTTCTTTTTGATAAGATTTATTTCATTTTTAGTCAAACCATCCCAGTTTGCAGTTATTGTCTTTTTCCCTATCCTTACATCCCGATATAGCCAATCTCCCTCAGTAAGTTCCGACGTTTTTATAATTTTTATAAGAGAAACATTTTCTATCGACTTTGTATAAATATAAAGATAAGGCATGAGAATTATAAGCAAACCGGGAATTAGAAGAAGCATATCAAGAGTTCCCAATAAAATTAAGATGGCTCCTGCAATGACCGGGAAATAAATAATCTTTTTGTTTTTTGACAATATTTTGAAAAACTCTTTGTTTATTTTTTTTGAATCTCTGAAAGTAAAATAGGAAATGGACGCTAAATCATAAACTGTTCTTACCACCAAAAAAATCAGAAGGAAATCCAAAGATAATGAGAGATTAGAGAGAAAATCAGTGCCAAGCGGAATTATTGGACCAAGAGCCATCATAAGTTTTGCATCTCCGCCTGCAAAAAACCTTGAGAAGTAAAGCAGATTAGCTATTCCAAAGAAAATCACAGTCCAAACAACTCCCTGTACAAAAAAACTCCAATCCTCATTAAAAACTGAATAAAAGAGCCTTGCTCCCAATGCAAAGATTATCAATGAAAAATTAAGCCAGTTTGGTATCTCTCTTGTTCTCAAATCGCTTACTACTGCAAAAATAATCCACACAAAAGCCAGCACTATCAAAAACACTTCTAACATAATAAAAAATAGCAAATGATATTTAAAAATGCTGGGAAAAAGTTATAATCGGAGATGAAGGATATTAATAAAAAGCAGGAGTTTTGTTGATTATCTGTAATGTTTTTTGCATTTTTTTAATCATTAATTAATATGCCCCCAATATCGCCTTATATTTATCATTTCATTAAAAATATCCTTCTCACTTCTTCTTTTCAAATTTCATGCTTCTCTGATTGCCGCCTTTCTTGTAAGGATGTTTCTTTCTGTCCTTAGTCTTTACTTTTCTTTTGTTTCTTTTTTCAGAAAATCCGTAGTCCATTTTAATGTTAAGGATAACAATATAGGTTAATTTATAATGGTTTTGCTAAATCCCCAATAAAAATCAACAAACAGTTATAAAAATTCAAATATTATAATCAGCCTCATATCAATTAAGTGGGCATGTTATAGTAGTGCAAGTCTTAATATCATAAACTGCGTACTCTGTCTTTGAAGAGAAATTGGAGCAGCTGTCCATGAAAGACGCGGTTCCATTCTTAAGCTCTCTTGCAACACTGCAGTAATCGAATGTGCTTTGTGTCGCACATGCCACACCACAAGCACTCTGAACATCTTTTACATTATTTCCTTTGATGAACGGATTCAATTTGTCAAAACCGATTGCAAATCCAAGTGCAACAACAACCAAAACTATTATTGCAAGAATTATTATTATAATTGTATTAGTACTTAGTTCCTGCCCTCTTTTTCCCCTAATCATATTTAACAAAGGACTAGTTTGTTTAAAAATGTTTTTATGGTTCATTTCAAGGGGTTACTGTTTTTATTGGCATGAGATATTTTATGTAAATCTTTCTTTTGTCATCATCTTTTCTTTCAACGGTGATATTATAATAATTTCCTTCCCTTGTTAAATCAAGCATGCTTTCAGGCTGAATTCCTGCGTTTTCATAAAACCTTGCCTGCTCTGCAATAAGGTTGACTTTTGCCATAGTCCCCAGAGCATCTGAAAAGCTTTGCCTGTCTGCACCGCTGAAAAATACAAAACTAAATAGTGCAACGGCACACACAAGGAAAATCCCAATTACCAAAATCATTGTGGCTATGTCTCCTTTTCTCGATTTTGGAAAAATCGAATATTTAGAGCTAAAAGAACTTTGATTTTTTTCCGTGTTATTAATCATCTTATTTTATAAACATCACAGATACTCCCTTTTCCTGTGAAGATTTTATTATGAAATAGATAAGTTTTTCATCAAGTGCAATCAGGGAAGTTCTGTCAAAATAATCATTTCCAATTCTTCCTTCTGGCCATGAATTGATTTCAACAAAACCAACCCACATCCCGGAATATTCATTTTCATAAAGTCCTTTGAAAATTTTGACTGCAAGGTTTCCATTGAAATTATCAAGATTTTCATCTGTTTTTATTTTTGAATAAACCATTTCCCCACCAGGTTGTTTTGTCAACAGATAACCTATTAATGATTTTTGTGTATGAAAGTCACCGAAAGCATTGCTATCAACTGTTTTCTGATCAGAGACATAAAATGAAGTTACAAAAATAGAGAAGACAAGAATTATAATAATTATAATTGTTGCAACAACCCATGTCAATCCCTCTCCTATCTGTCCATTTTTATTTTTTATTCTGTTTATCATCTTGAATTTTTGCTTACTTTATTTACAATTGCAAGAATTTTTACAGTATAGCTCTTCTGATTTTTATCAAGAGAGTAAAATTGCTTTTCAGTGCAAACAGGCTGAGTTTTTCCTTTCTGTTCACAGCCAAGTTTCAAATTTGAATTCCCCCCTTTAACATTGTAATTCAAACTGCTTCCTGTTTCAAAATCATAAACGGAAACTTCAAAGTAATATTCCCCGTTGCTTTCGGGAAAATCAGAGGCATCAATATTCAATCTGCAGTTATCCAAAAAATTCTGTTTAAATGGTTCTGTTAAAACCCCTTCATTCATATATCCCCCCTCACTGAGACAGTCCGCAATTTTGTTTGCAAAAATATCTGCCTCTGCATTTCTAATATCATAAGGTTCACCATAAACAAGACTAACCATATATATCACTGCTCCAGTAACTATGACAAGTATTGCAAACCAATACACACTTATTGTTTTTTCAGCTCCTTTTCTCGATTTTGGAAAAAGTGAATATTTAGAGCTAAAAGAACTTTGATTTTTTTTATTCATTATCATTTTATTTTTTTATTTCATTTATTACAAGGATATATTCCTGCTCGTTTGGAGCCGTGTCAAGATATGCGCTTGCATTTACTTCATTAAAAAAAGAATACGAATATCCTCCTTTTTCTCTTAGTTTGACAGTTACAATATTCCTTTCATTGTCTATCTTGACAATATCCAGCAATCCCGCGCCTATATTCTGATTTTCATCTACTGCCTTTTCAATCGCGTCTTCCATATTAAGATGAATTCTCATTCCCGGTTTAGCAGAATCAATGAGAAGAGCTATCTGTTTTGCATATTTTTCCTCAATTATTGCAGCATCATTTGTCTTTGTGACTATGAAAAAAATAAGTATTGCGATGAAGATAACATTCAGCACAATAAAAATAACATCCCCCACAAGCATATCACCGTTCTTCCCCT
>JBBDYV010000058.1:0-4108 GCA_040900515.1 Candidatus Pacearchaeota archaeon
AAGTATGTTTTAAAACACAGAGTGAAGAAATAAAATTTAATCACACAAATTTTTATAAACTTGGCCTGCTTTAGAATATTTTAATGGGCAAATTTTTTACCCCTCCTTATAATTCCAAAAATAGTGTTCCGGATGATATAATCAATGATATTTCTGAACAGCTTTCAATAAAAAATGCAATGGTTGTGTTAACCTATGACCCTTCAAAAACATCAAGAAAATCTGCAATAGGATTGTTAAAAAAACTATCCCAATCTGATGTTTATCGGGTTTTGATAACAGATGAGCAAACATTTCAGGGACTAAAAATGAGAAACCCTAAAACAATTTATTATCCTATTTCTATAGATGAAATGTTTCACAAATTGTTTAATACCCCTGATTTATCAAGCCGATAAAGGTGTCGGCTTTTTTTCCAATTATTTTTCTTAGATGTTCAATGTCTGCGTTGATTATATTTTGAATTGTTTTGAATTCCTTCAAAAGTTTCTTTGCTGTCTTTGGCCCTATGCCTGGAAAACCTTCCAAAATGAATTCGAGCTGTTCTTTTTTGTTTCTTCCTTTCTTCTTCGCATTCATTGACATTTCCTTTTCCTTTTTGTTAAGCAAAACTAAGAGGTATTTTGCAGTATCTTCTGGGTTTTTTGAAAAGATAATAGGGATTTTATGCCTTAGAACTATTGAAAGAAGAAAGCCGCGAATTGCGTTTGCACCGACACCTTTGCTAAATTCTCCAGGATTATCATTGTAAAGTTCTTTTTCATCTATCCCCTCTATTATCAGAAGTTTGTTTTCAATCTGCTTCAAATCCTCTATTTGCTGCAATAATCTTTTGTTTAACATTGAAGAAATGAAATCAGAAACTGTTTTTCTTTCTATTATTACATTTCTCGCAACATAATCACCTACTTTTAATTCCCTAAATTCAACATTTATTCCAAGTGAAATAAGATTTGATATTACGAGAGAGTTCTTTTCCCTGTAGTCAACAATTATCTTTCTTTCATCTAGCTTTTTTTCTATCGGTTTTTTTGAGAAAATGTTGAAGATTGGTTTCATTATGTAAGCCTCCGCAACAATTCATCAACTATTTCATTCTGAGACAAGGATGTTGTGTCTATCACAATATCATAATTTTTTTCGTCAAGAAAATCAACCTCATAATATTTCCTGAATTGTTCTTCTGTTCTTATTAATCTCTTTCTTTGTAGATTTTTCATGTTTTCAACAGTTTCCTGCCTTTCTTCATCATATCTTTGATCTTTGAATACCCTTTCTGCCCCAACATCTTCATCAACATGAAGAAAAATTTTTTTACTGTGGGGAATGAAATGATAAGCGGCCCAACCCTCTACAATAAAATTATCCATTTTCTTTCCAATTTCTATTGTTTTCTTGTCTGCTTCTTCATGAACCCAAGACTCTTTCTTCCCTATTTCATTCAATTCATCTATTGTTAACCCTCTTTCCTTTGCTATTATCCCTCTTAAATCGCCTATGGATAAAAATTTATAATTTAATATTCTTGCAAGTTCCTTTCCTGAAGACGTTTTCCCTGCCCCTGGTTTTCCCGAAATTGTTATTATCATAGGCGTTTTTGAATACCCTTATTTTCCTTTATTTTACCGTTTAACTTCATATCATCTTTTATTGAATGAATGGATTCATGCATTTTCTTTTCCTTTAATTTTGACACGTAAAAGTAAGATTCATCTCTTGTCTTTTTTGTTATAAGGATTATGAGTTTTCCTTTCTGCAGTCTTGCTGTTCTTCCAGCTCTCTGTATGGCTCTTATTGCACTTGGAATGGGTTCATAGAAAACAACAACATTGACTTCCGGAATGTCAAGCCCTTCCTCGCCTATTGAAGTTGCACAAAGAACATTTATTTCTCCAGAGGAAAATTCGCTGATTACTCTTCTCTGCTCTTTTTGATTAAGCCCAGTTACTTCCTTATTTTTTCCGGAACTGGTTTTCTTTGCCTGTCCTACAAAAATCTTTGACTTTATTTTTCCTGATTCAATCTCATTTATTTTTTTTGAAATTATTGAGGCAGTATCCCTGAACTGAGTAAACACCAAAATCTTGGCACTGGAGTTTTTTCCAAATTCCCTTTTTACAAGATTGATTAACTCCTGAATCTTTGGATGCTCCACCCCCTTTTCTAGAAGAAGTTTTGTTCTTAATACAACAAAAGTAAATTCTGGTCTTGCAACCAGTTTTATCACTCCTTTACTTTCTCCTTTTCTTGCCTGCTCAAGAAGATTTTCCAAATATCTTCCAAAACTTTCCAAAGTCTGCGTCTCAAGAAGTTCAAGAGCATGCTGTATTTTTATTGCCTGGGCACATGCACTGGAAGCAAGAAGATAGTTGAAGTTTCTATTTCCTGCTGCTATATAAGTCATTATTTTTCTCTGCAGTTCTATCAGAGCAACTTTTGAAGCAGGACCGAAAAGAAGCCTCCTATTTTTTAGTTCGTCGGTATATCTTGAAAAAAGCTCTGACAAAGACTGTCTTATTTCTTCCATTTCAGGAGGAAAATCGAGATTAATTCTTTCAAATTCCATCTCTTGCACATATTCCTTAACATCCTCACTATCTCTGCTTCTAAGTTCAACTTCCTCTATTGAAAGATTTCTGCATATTTCCTTTATTTTTGCCTTTTCACTGCCAGGAGAAGCTGTGAGACCTATAATTCTTGGATTCTTTGCATTTTGAATGTAATTTTGTGCTATAAAATTATAATCATAGTTTTTGATACATCTGTGAGCTTCATCCTCAACAAGAAGACAAGCATCCCTCAGATCATACAACCTGTTTTTTACGTCATTTGCAATGCATTGGGGTGTTGAAAAAACAATATCTGCAGTTTCCCAGATTTTCCTTCTATTTTCAGGGCTGACTTCTCCTGTAAATATCTGCATGTCGGCAAAAAGTTCCGGAAGATGCTTTCTGAAATATCTTAGATGCTGTTCTGCCAAAGGACGCGTTGGTGCAAGGAAGACAATTTTTTGTCCGGGAAAGAGTTTCATTCTTTCAATTGCAACCATCAGGGCAATGAGTGTTTTTCCCAAGCCTGTTGAAAGAACAACAAGACAGTTTTTTTGAACACATGTTTGAAAAATTCTTTTCTGATATTCTCTTGGCTCAATTCCCTGAAGAAATTCCATCAAAGAGAAATCTGTCTTTGATTTAAATAATTTGTTGGTATGTTTTTAGTATACAAGAACAACACCTGCAAGAGCTATCAGGGTTATTGTTGCAAGAATGGCCCATCCTAGAATGCTCCCGAAAAATATTTTATTGCCGTCAAGGTCAGACAATGGCAGAAGGTTGAAGAATGCATAATAAAGATTTAGCCTTGCAAACTCATCAAAACCAGTAAGATATCCTATCAGTGCGAACAAAAGGTTTGCAGATATTCCGACTGTTGCAATCCTTCCGAGATGGGATTCTGTCATTTCAGAAAATGAATAAAGCCCATGTCTTTTCGCTGCTCGATGTGCCTTTGGTTTTACTTCAAAAACAAGCGACGCCATCCAGACAAAACCGTTTAATGGGAAGAAAAATATTTTTGAAACCAGTGGGAAAAATGCTCCTGCTGGAAAAGGTCTCTTAAAATACTGTTCCGGCTTAAAACCAAAACGCTCAATCTGCCACAAGCTTATCTCTGCCTCCGATTCAAGGTAATATGCCGAGATTTTTTTTGCCAGGACATTTATTATGATGACCAGAAAAACGGCCAGAAGTGAATATAAAAATAGATTCCATGTTTCAACAAGGCTTATTGAAAATGCCAGTATTATGGAAACAATCAAAATAATCAGAATCTCTTTCCTGTTAATCATCCTTTTCATATGAAAGGGTTTCTTATAAAGTTTTTTGTGGTGTAAATCACAAAGAACATAGGAATATATCCCAGAAATTTCTTTTAACTAAATTTCAACACATTTACATCCTAAATTGTTCCCCTGCCCCTTATTTTAACAGTTAATTATAAGAGTTTTACAAAAAACAATTATTTCAAAGTAGAATTAAATTTATCAAGATAAACTTCCTAAAATTTTTATATTGACATATATATAAAAATAAAGCTAAATTTAACAGGA
>JBBDYV010000059.1:0-4018 GCA_040900515.1 Candidatus Pacearchaeota archaeon
AAAGCTTTTGCTGCAAAGCTTGAAAGGCCAATAATTGCAGAAGTTGAAAAGATAGGTTTAAGTCTTGAGGAATTTTTCAATATTGCAATAGAGGCAATTAAAAAGATTAAAGATAAGGTTGGGTTGGAGTAACAGAAAGATTTATATAATATTATATATATAGTTATATAAATTAATATAAAATGGCACAAATAATTCATTACCCAAATCTTAAAACAGTGTTGATGATAGAGAATGTCTTAAGAAATGCGGACACAATGATTACCAGAGAAGATCTTAAGAAAAGGCTTCCAAAGGGAATAATGCATCAGACACTTAACATTATACTTAATTATATGGAAGAAAGGGGACTAATACTTGACAGTCACAAAGGAATTCTATGGATACATAATCCAAATCCAAAATTGAAAAAAGCCATTGCTGAAGGAAGAGAGGTTTAGATGTTTAAAAATAAAGAACTAATGGTAACTTTATCTAAAGATGCCGATAGTGTTTTTCTTGAATTAAAGAGAATTGTTGGGAATGAAAAAAGAGAAGGTATTGATGTTTCTTTTCATCAGACACTCCTAAGATCTATAGACAGGACTATCAGTTTGTTAAAAGAAAATCCCTTTGCGGGTAATCAAATTCCTAAAAGATTAATTCCAAAAGAGTATGTTGAAAAATATGGTGCCGATAATATATGGAGAATTGAATTAGCTAACAGATGGAGATTAATCTATACAATTACAGGAAATAAATTAGAAATAATTTCATTTATAATTGATATCATTAATCATAAAAATTATAATGGAGTTTTTGGATATAAAAGTTAATTTTAGTTATAAAAATGGCATTAATAATAAAGTCAAATATAAGAAAAACAGTGAAGGATTTGCAGGAAAGTAAAACTTTCCAGTCGTCCGCCAAGAATGCCGAACGAGACAAAGATGATATAATAACGGGTGTTGCAGATGAAGTTGAAACTGCGTTGGAAAGAAAAGTTGAGGATATTCTTGCTGAAGGAATAAAGAGGGCAAAATTAAATGGTCGGAAGACTCTTCAAGCACGCGACTTATAATTTTTCACTATTTCGTCCAGGCGTGGCCAAAGTAGAGCAAAAGCGAATAATCGTAAGACTTTACAAGCGAGGGACTTATGATTATTCTCATTCATTAGCAAGTAATTCAAATGAAGGCGAGAGATTTGTAGAGTAATTTCAGTTTAGAATAATTCTTGGAGCATATATAATAGCTAGTTGTGTAGGCTTTTCAATAGTTCTTTTCTGAATTCAGACACTTCCATATTTATGCCCTTTGTTATCTTATGAAGAATTTCCGGATTAATTTTGCTGACCATTCTATAAAAAGGGCTGTCTTTTTCAGTACAATGGAGCCATACTTTTTTATGTACCTTTCAATTTTGGAGTTAAGTTCCTTAAAGTTTATAAAATCCTTTTTCTGGCTTCTTTAAATGGAACAAACAAAACTGGGAAAGGAAAAAGGAAAAACCAGCATTTATGAAAAACTGGGAAAAGAAGAAAAAGAAAGAGAGAAAAACTTGAAAAGAATTGTCCAGAAAGCAACTCCTATTTTGAAAAGAGTTTTTTTCACAAATTACAGGCTGGAAATTTATAGGAAATTTGTTAAAGAAGCATCAGACTTGGATGAACTGGGAAATCTTCACGGGAGGGAATATGCTGATTCCCGACAATTTAGAAGGTGGAGACCCCATTATAGAACCATAAAAAAGACACTTGAAACAGAATTTGGAATGGAATAATTTATTAACATATTTTCTCTTTTGATAAAATGTCTGGAAAGAGGGAAGTAATCAATTCTAATTCAATCAGGGGAAAGAAGAGCAGGGCATCTGGAGCGAGATTTGAGCTGAAAGTCAGAGCTGAGCTTGAAAGTCAAGGATGGATTGTATCAAAATGGCAGAATAATGTTGATGTTGAAGCCAAAGAAATCATACCTGCAAAAAGAAAATTCAATCCTTTTCTTAAAATTCTTGGGATTGGGACAGGATTTCCGGATTTTATTGCATTCAGACACAAAGGCAGCAATTATGAAGTAATAGGAGTTGAAGTAAAGAGCAACGGCTGGCTTGATAAAGGAGAAAAGGAAAAATGCAAATTCTTGCTTGATAAAAAAATATTCAGTAGAGTTCTTATAGCAAAAAAAGGAAAAGAAAGGGGAAAAGTGGAATATGATGATTTTAGGAAAAAGTATAGCGATTAAGTTGATGATAATATAGAATAATAAATCTTATAATTAAAGATAATCTTAGTTAATTATGAAAAAGGTTATCTTGCTATTAACCTTAATTTTTCTTATGTCTTTTATTTCAGCAACGTGTGAAGAAGGGCAAGTTGATATTAACAGTGCTTCTCTTGACGAACTTGATACTCTTTATGGTATAGGCCCTGCTAAAGGACAAGCAATAATAGATTACAGAGAAACAAACTCCTTTGATAATCTTGATGAGCTAATAGAAGTTTATGGAATTGGAGAAGCAACATTAAATGGCATAAAAGCACAGGGACTAGCATGTGTTAATAATGAGGATGAAGCAAGTAATGAAAAAGAAAATACTGATGATAATGAAACAGAAATTAATGTCTCGACTGAAAGTTCACATATATTTAATAGCAGTTCTTCGTCGTTATCATCAAATGCAAAACTAGAGCCAATCAGATTAAATTATCCTGCAGAAAGCACAGGAAAAGATATAAAAAGCGCGGAAAATTCTGAAATTTTAGACGGCGAGACTCTAAGAAACAGAATTGCACTCTATGGCTTTTTTGTTTTTGGTATTGCCATGGGAATTTTAATGATAATAAGGAGAAAAAAGATATATCAAAATGACTTCCAATAAAGAAGGAGAAAAAATAAAGGCGATTCTTTTGCTTGAGATAGTGGGAAAACCAGCAGAGCATCTTACAACAACGCTAAAAGATTTGCTTAGTCAGATGGAACAGGAAAAAGGGGTAAATGTTATAATGAAAAAAATAGAGGAGCCTGTTGAGATTGAAAAACAAAAAGGGTTTTATTCGAGTTTTGCAGAGGTTGAAGTTGATGTTGATGAGATACTTTACCTGGCTGTTTTGATGTTCAAATATATGCCTTCTCACATAGAGGTGGTTTCTCCCGAATCAATCTCATTATCAAACAGTGGATGGAGTGACATACTAAGCGAACTTGTAAGAAAACTTCATTCATATGATGAGATTGCAAGAGTTCTTGGAATTGAGAAAAAGATTCTTGAAAACAAACTAAGGGAAGTTTTGGGAAAGAAAAATAAGGAAGAAACAATTTCCGATGAAACCGAGTCAGAAAGTGATGAGGAATAAAAAATTATTTCTTTGCCTGTGCTGCCTTCAGCAAATCTACTGGGTTGCTGACTTTCTTGAATTTCTTCATGTAAAACCATCCCAAAAACAAAACAACAAGAATTACAAGTCCCCATCCAACATATCTTCCTGTTGAGCTTGGCTTGCTTATCTGTTCGCATGCTTTTAAACAGCATGTAACATCGCTTGAATAGACGGCCTGCCCATCGGGACATATTTCAGTTGTTCTGTTGCATACAAAACCATTAAGTTCTGAGCATGTTTTTGACTGTTCTATTGTTATTTCATCCTCATAGGTAGGAACGTAATCCTCAACAAAGTTAATAATTATTGTTGAATGGGCAAACGTTTCTTCATCGTTTTCCCCAATATATCTTGCCGTTATCTGTCCGCTAAGAGTTTTTTCATCTGCTCCAGAAGAAATGAACAAATCTATTCTTATGGTGGAATTTTCATCCAATTCCTTAATTTCAGTCAGGGATATGTTGATGTATGGCTCAATTTCATCGGACAAATATAAAGAAATATTTTCAACAGAAAAATCTTCCTTGTTTTGAATATAGAGAACACGAGTGGTGTTTGAATCTGTTGCCATTGAAACATTTAGAAGCAATGATTCAAAGTTAAGATTTCCAACTCCATTGTCATCAGTCTTGTTTTCCATTTCAAGATAAACAGGAACTT
>JBBDYV010000060.1:0-3999 GCA_040900515.1 Candidatus Pacearchaeota archaeon
TCTTGTTAGTCCATCAATCAAATTGGCTCCTCTTGGATAAACTAATGATATTAAGTTTTTGCAGAGTGGAGTGCCGGCTTCTTCAAGTGATCTTGCTTTGAATGCATCAAATGAATTTTTGGCATAATATTGTGTGAAAAAGTCGAATGACTTTTCTGCATTGCTGAATGCATCTTTGGCACTCAAATATTCACCACCGCCACGAACATTCTGTCCGAGCAAGGAACCAATAAGATTAGGAATTATTGCTTTTGCAGCAGGAAGTCCTTGTCTCCACGCAAATTCACATGCATAAACACTGTAAATTTCATCACATATTCCAACAGTTTTCCCTGTTTCAATCTGTTCCTGAAGACAGCTTCTATGTGACTTTTCTATTTGTATCCATCCATCAAGTGCCGCATTTATTCCAGTCAAACACACTGGAATGATTATACCTTCTCTTGCATTTGGAAGACATAGCAAAGCACTTCCAATAAATCCTGACTGAATAACATCTCTGACACTATACTGTCCTCCAAGATTACATCTCGATGAAGGACATATAACAGGGTCACATACATTGAATAAAATCTGGCACTGCTGGGGGGACATCACATCAGTGCATTGTATTTCCGGAGCATCAGATGCAGGCTCACCAACACGATAAACTTTTCCGTCGATAGTTACAGAACTTGCCCCATCTTTATGAGCCTTCTGTGCCTTTTCTACCGCACTAACAGCACGATTTACCAATCCAGGAATTTCAGAAGGATTCAATCCATAAACTTCACCATAAGTTTTTCTTTCTGCAAGGTTTATCTGATGGCATATATCATCTCCCCCTCTGAAAAATTCTTCATTGCCATTCTCCCCAACATTACACAGCCATAAACTGTTAACTCTCCCAGATTCATCATAACTTCTCAAATTTGAAAGTACAGGTAGAGTTTGTTTTAATCCAGCATACCAACCCTTCTCTGTATCAAATGGAACAACCTCCGGCCAGCCTTTATACGGCTCTGTTTCATAATATCTAACCTCAGGATTATTGTATCTATTAGTATAAGAACCAATATCATATTTTTTGAAATAAACTCCCCCTTTAAGTATTAGAGGAGGATTTTCAGCCAAGTTCCCTGCCAAATCATAAATCATAAACTTATCATCAGAAATTTGTTTGATTGGCATCTTTCCTGTTCTTTCACTATCATCCAAAACCACAATGTACTTCTGCTCACTGAATTCTGTTTGGATTATTTCTATAGGAGCATCTTCTTTAAGATTCTGGGAAGTTATCGAGTCTACATTACCAGGCAAAGTAAATGTTGATTTAATTTTTGTGTAAGTGTTTCCCAAATATGGCAATTGTTTTACGTCTTTTTTTGTTTCAAGGAAAGTCACTTTTTCTCCGGGAATTCCATAACTATCTGCAAGATTCTTGGCTTCAGCATAATTCTTTGAATTTACTTTAACACTTGAAAGCAAAGAGTAAAGTTTTTGCTGTGCTGCAACATCATCCCTATTGCTTCTCAAAATTTTTGCATAAAGTCCTATTTCCCTTAAATCTTCAAGATTGTAATTATTTCTGGCCTTCCATACTTCATATGACAAATCTGTTTTCGCTTCTTCAAGATTTATTGACTCTGCTGTGTTTCTTGGATTTTGAAGTGTAGAACCCAACGCAGAAATATCGGCCTGCACAACAGGAGCAAGTCTGCTTATAAGAGCAGTTGTATTTACAATATCTGCGGAAAGTAAACCTCCACTAACAGTTATTCCCTGCTGTAATTTTCTCATAGAGTCATCATATGAGGCTATTGCATCAGAATATCTTTTGACATCATTTTCTATCAGTGCCGAGTTTTTAAACAAACATTGCTGAAGAGTGTTATCTGTACCTTTAATCATTTCCTTGCATTTGTCATACCATCCCATAGGATCTTTCATAACTCTTGCACGCGCAATTCCTTCTCCCCCTAAATTGGCAAGGAAATTTTCAGCAGTGAAGAGAAACTCTGTTGCAATACATGCCGTTTTCAGCCCAGTGTTTATTTTATCAAGCTGACTGTAAATATTCTCAAACTTCTTTACTCTTTCATCAATGCTTTTTATTTTATCTTTTGCCTGTTCTGGAGAAAGTTTTAATCCTCTTTTTTCAATACCTATTTTGAAAGGGAAAGTAACCTCAGTTCCGGCATAATTTATTCTTGGGTTTACAGAAACTTTTGCAACTTTTTGAACACTTGTTTCCTGGAGTGTAAATTTATATTTGCCTCTGCTTAATTCTACTCCCGGCCTGAGAGTATCTTTATTGGAGATAACTGTCCCAAGAATTCCTCCTCGATAATTTATTGAGAATACTGCAGAGCCATCATCATTTATTTTGTCCAGAACAATTGTTTCACCAGTGCTGACATCCAAATCTATAATTTGATCCTTTCCCATTCTTGGTGCAGAAACAATTCCTGCATTATCTATCTTAAGTGTTGCACTGAATTCATCAAGGCTTGGAAGATAAACCCCCTCAAAGGAAATTTTATGTGTTTTTCCATTTATTTCAACATGTTTAACAGAACTCTGAGAATTTGAAAGTTTAATGCTGTCTGAACATTTATTCAGTATGTATGAATTGGAAGTAGGATAAATCTGGCTGAATTCTTCGCAAAGATCAACCATTGTTCTTTTTTGTCCTGATGCCTCTGCAAGTTCTATTTTTCTTACAAATGCCTGCTCTCCAAGAACAACATTTTCATATTGTTCTCCGGAAAACCTATTGATAACTGTATCATAATCTTGCATCGCATTTTCGTAATTTTCCCTCGTGGCTGCATCAATATCAACATCTATAGGGCCTGCAAAGTCAATTATCCTAACTCTCTTTCCAAACTCGCCCTCTATAGGATCATATCTCAAAAAATAATATCTGTCACCTGTGACAACTCTTTGAAGTCCTTCAAGCAAAGTTCCAGTTACTGTTTTTAAAATATCTCTGATATCATCTACCTTGACAATTCCTGTGCTTTTTTCACTTCCCCTATAATAATCTGCAATACTATCTGCCCTTGCAATTTCATCGGCAGTAAGTTTTCCATCAGGATATCTTACAGTTGTATTCACCAAAAACAAAAATACATCATTTATGCTTCTTGAATTTTTTACAGAACCTATATGCCCTACATAAATATACCTTCCTCCAACATCATAAAGATAATCACCAACTCCAACAACTCTTTGCTCTCCATCTATAGTCATATTTATTTTAGGACTTATTTCCAAATCAAACGGACTGCTTCCAAATATTCCTGAGCTGGAATCTTCTTTGCATCTGACTCTTGTTTTTTCTATTATTCCTGCTTTTGTTGTGCTAAGAACTTCACACTTTCCATTAAGGAATTTTTCTCCTGCAGCAGCTTCCACGACATCTGCATTCACGGTAAACTTTGCTCTTTTATCGGGATTTTCCAACCCTTTAAGTTCGAGTTCCAAACTTGCCATACAATAATCAAATCCAGGCATGGGTATTTGATATGACTTTTCTCCCTTCTTCAAATCAACACTTGTCAGCTTCGCAGGACTTTGACGATAGTCGGATCCAGCATAAAGAGATATTGTAGCTCCATCATTATCTATTCCTTCTGCCCTCAAGAATCCTTTTCCCTGCCAAAATCCGTAGGACTCATAATTTTTTTGCCATTCAGAATCATCATTTATCAATGGAAGATAAAAAACTGCATTTCCAACACCCAATGCATTCTCAATATTGTACCTTATCTTCGCAGTTAAATTTCCAGAAACAAAGTCCGGCATTGCAGATTCATTTGGTTGCTGCTTCAGTCTTATAACAGCATATCCAATATTTTCAAGAACAACGTTTTCAAGCTTGCCGTCAGCTCTTCCCAAAGCAGCATCGGGAGCAAGGAAACCAACTCCAGAAACACCGTTAGGATATTGTCCAGTTATCCCTATATGATCAATAAAGTTCACATCAATAAGAGGATTTATTTTAGTCGCAACAAT